>JALAGK010000421.1 GCA_022712475.1 Enterobacteriaceae bacterium | reverse complement strand
GGTCTTAACTATGCTGAACGAAAACTGTCCGACTTTTGCTTTCGTTCGCGACAGGAAGATCCCGAAGGCTAATTCAAGAGGAGCATTCCCCTATGTCCCAGCAGGCCACAACCACTGAACTGGCATTCAGCCAGCCCTTTGGCGACCAGGAGCAACAGATCCTGACGCCAGATGCCATCGATTTTCTGGCAGAACTGGTCATGCGTTTTACGCCGCAACGTAACAAGTTGCTGGCAGCAAGGCTCCAGCAACAGCAGGATATTGACAGCGGCAAACTGCCAGATTTTATTTCGGAAACTGCTTCCATTCGTGAAAGCGACTGGACGATTCGTGGTATTCCGGCGGACCTGATGGACAGGCGAGTTGAAATTACCGGGCCGGTGGAACGCAAAATGGTCATCAATGCCCTGAATGCCAATGTGAAGGTAGTCATGGCTGACTTTGAAGACTCGCTGGCGCCAGACTGGCATAAAGTCATCGATGGGCAAATTAACCTGCGCGATGCCGTTAAAGGCACTATCAGCTACACCAACGAATCAGGGAAAATTTATCAACTTGGCCCGAACCCGGCTGTACTGGTATGCCGCGTGCGTGGACTACATCTGCCAGAAAAGCATGTGACGTGGCGCAATGAAGCCATTCCCGGCAGCCTGTTTGATTTTGCGCTCTACTTTTTCCACAACTATCAGAACCTGCTCGCTAAAGGCAGTGGTCCTTACTTTTATCTGCCAAAAACGCAGGCCTGGCAGGAGGCGGCATGGTGGAGTGACGTCTTCAGCTACACCGAAGACCGCTTTAGCCTGCCGCGCGGCACCATTAAAGCCACGCTGCTGATTGAAACGCTGCCTGCGGTATTCCAGATGGATGAAATTCTGCATGCGCTGCGCGATCACATTGTCGGGCTCAACTGCGGGCGCTGGGACTACATCTTTAGCTACATCAAAACGCTGAAGAACCATCCGGATCGCGTACTGCCGGACCGCCAGGTTGTGACAATGGATAAACCGTTCCTTAGCGCTTACTCACGCCTGCTTATTAAAACCTGCCATCGTCGTGGCGCATTTGCGATGGGGGGCATGGCCGCATTCATTCCCAGCAAAGATAAAGATCGCAACACGCAGGTACTTAATAAAGTACGTGCAGACAAAGAGCTTGAAGCACGTAACGGTCATGACGGTACCTGGATTGCGCACCCAGGCCTTGCAGATACCGCCATGGAGGTCTTTAGCCATGTACTGGGTGAGCGTCAAAACCAGCTGGACGTGGGCCGTGCCAGCGATGCCCCCATCACTGCCGCACAGCTTCTGGAGCCCTGCGACGGAGAACGCACTGAAGCCGGTATGCGCGCCAACATCCGCGTCGCGGTGCAGTACATCGAGGCGTGGATTTCCGGCAACGGTTGTGTGCCGATTTACGGGTTGATGGAAGATGCTGCGACGGCAGAGATTTCACGCACCTCAATCTGGCAGTGGATCCACCATGAAAAAAGCCTCAGCAGCGGCGAACCGGTCACTAAAGCGCTGTTTCGCCAATGGCTCGCCGAAGAGATGCAGGTCATCCAGGAAGAGCTGGGTGAGCACCGCTTCAGCCACGGTCGTTTTGACGATGCCGCGCGGCTGATGGAGCACATCACGACCTCTGATGACTTAATCGATTTCCTTACGCTGCCAGGCTATCGCCTGCTGGCGTAATGGCTCTGGTTACGTTGTTTGCCACCCGGCCACGGACAGCGCGGAACAGCCCCACGTACCGAAAGTACACAGCGGTTTTGTGTTGGCCGTGACCAGACCGTCTTCACTAATAATGCCTGGGAAGCCAGGATAAAAATATGGAGCACCTGAACATGAAAACGCGTACCCAACAAATCGAAGCATTACAGAAAGAATGGACGCAGCCACGGTGGGAAGGCATCCATCGCCCCTACAGCGCCGAAGACGTGGTGAAACTGCGTGGTTCGGTCAATCCGGAGTGCACGCTGGCGCAGCTGGGGGCGGCTAAAATGTGGCGGCTGCTACATGGCGAGTCTAAAAAAGGCTATATCAACAGCCTCGGCGCGCTGACCGGTGGGCAGGCCTTACAGCAGGCAAAGGCGGGGATTGAGGCGATTTATCTCTCCGGCTGGCAGGTTGCGGCAGATGCCAACCTGGCATCCAGCATGTATCCGGATCAGTCGCTTTACCCGGTAAACTCGGTGCCATCGGTGGTGGAGCGGATCAACAACACTTTTCGTCGTGCCGATCAGATCCAGTGGGCGGCTGGCGTAGAACCAGGAGATCCGCGTTTTGTGGATTACTTCCTGCCGATCGTGGCCGATGCAGAAGCGGGATTTGGCGGAGTGCTCAATGCCTTTGAGCTGATGAAGTCCATGATTGAGGCCGGTGCGGCGGCAGTTCACTTTGAAGATCAGCTGGCGTCAGTAAAAAAATGCGGCCACATGGGCGGTAAAGTTCTGGTGCCCACCCAGGAAGCGGTGCAGAAACTGGTGGCGGCGCGCCTTGCGGCTGATGTGCTCGGCGTACCGACGTTGCTGGTTGCCCGTACCGACGCCGATGCGGCTGACCTTATCACATCTGACTGCGACGAGTACGACAGCGCGTTCATCACCGGCGAGCGTACCAGCGAAGGTTTCTACCGCACTCGCGCGGGCATTGAACAGGCCATTAGCCGTGGGCTTGCCTACGCGCCGTATGCTGACCTCGTATGGTGTGAAACCTCAACGCCGGATCTCGACCTGGCGCGCCGTTTTGCCGAGGCCATTCACGCGCAATATCCCGGCAAATTGCTGGCGTATAACTGCTCACCGTCCTTCAACTGGAAGAAAAACCTCGATGACAGCACCATTGCGCGCTTCCAGGAAGAGCTGTCGGCAATGGGCTACAAATTCCAGTTCATCACGCTCGCAGGCATTCACAGCATGTGGTTCAACATGTTCGACCTGGCTCATGCGTATGCACAGGGCGAGGGTATGCGTCACTATGTTGAAAAAGTGCAGCAGCCTGAGTTTGCTGCCAGTAAAGAGGGCTACACCTTTGCCTCCCACCAGCAGGAAGTGGGCACCGGTTACTTTGACAATGTGACCACCATTATTCAGGGCGGGGCCTCGTCAGTCACAGCGCTGACTGGCTCTACTGAAGAATCGCAGTTCTGACGTAAAAGCCCTTGCCTCGTGCGCAGGGACTGAATATCGGATTAAGCTCGCCCCGCTTTGGGGCGTTGCTTTCTTTACAAGCAAGCCGGGCGAGAGGAATAAACCATGTCGCGTGGGTTGGAACTGTTAATTGCACAAACTATCCTGCAGGGCTTTGACGCCCAGTATGGGCGTTTTCTGGAAGTCACCTCTGGTGCGCAGCAGCGCTTTGAGCAAGCGGACTGGCACGCCGTACAGCGGGCAATGAAAGAACGTATCCATCTTTACGATCACCACGTTGGCCTGGTGGTGGAGCAGCTGCGCTGTATCACGCAGGGGAAAAGTACCGATGCTGCGTTTTTGCTGCGGGTTAAGGCACACTATACCGGCCTACTGCCGGGCTATCCGCGTTTCGAAATAGCGGAAAGTTTTTTTAACTCGGTTTATTGCCGCCTGTTTGGCCACCGCACACTCAAGCCCGAACGGCTATTTATCTATAGCTCGCAGCCTGCCACACGTTTGTCGGCACATCCGCGCCCGCTGGCGAAGGACCTGGAGCCAACAGAAGGCTGGATGCAGCTTTTGAGCACACTGCTCAGGGATTTACCGCTGCGTCTGCCGTGGCAGGATCTGGCGCGTGATGTGCAGTATATCTTTCGTCATCTGTGCGAGAACTTCAGCGACGAAACGCTGCGCCAGAGCCGGTTACAGGTCGCAAACGAGCTGTTTTATCGTAATAAGGCGGTGTGGCTGGTGGCAAAATTGTTTACGCCGCACGGCACGCTGCCGTTTTTGCTGCCGATTCACCGTAGTGATAACGGTGAGCTGTTCGTTGATACCTGCCTTACTACCCGCGCCGAAGCCAGCATTGTCTTTGGCTTTGCCCGCTCCTATTTTATGGTGTATGCGCCGCTACCTGCGGCACTGGTGGAGTGGTTGCGCGAACTGCTGCCGGGTAAATCCACCGCTGAGCTTTACAGTGCTATAGGCTGTCAGAAGCATGCCAAAACCGAGAGCTACCGCGAATATCTGGACTACATCACCCATACGCACGAGCAATTTATTGAGGCGCCGGGCATCCGCGGCATGGTGATGCTGGTGTTTACGTTACCGGGCTTTGACCGGGTATTTAAAGTGATTAAAGACCGCTTCGCCCCGCAAAAGGAGATGAGTGCTGAACATGTACGCGCCTGCTACCAGCTGGTAAAAGAGCACGATCGCGTCGGGCGTATGGCGGATACCCAGGAATTTGAAAACTTTGTGCTGGAGAAGCACCAGATAAGCCCGGCGCTGATGACCTTGCTGCGAGAAGAGGTGCCAGAAAAGATCATCGACCTGGGTGAGCGTATTGTGTTGCGCCATCTGTACATTGAACGGCGCATGGTGCCACTTAACCTGTGGCTGGAGAAGGTTGAAGGTCAGGCGTTACGTGACGCGATAGAAGAATATGGCAACGCCATTCGCCAGCTGGCGGCGGCCAACATCTTCCCCGGCGATATGCTGTTTAAAAACTTTGGCGTCACGCGCCACGGGCGGGTGGTGTTCTACGATTACGATGAAATTTGCTACATGACCGAGGTGAACTTTCGCGATATTCCGCCACCGCGTTATCCGGAGGACGAACTGGCGAGCGAGCCGTGGTACAGCGTGTCGCCATCGGACGTTTTTCCTGAAGAGTTTCGCCACTGGCTGTGCGCTGACCCGCGCATTGGGCCGCTGTTTGAAGAGATGCATGCGGATTTATTCAGTGCCGCCTACTGGCGTGCGCTGCAAACGCGCATCCGCAACGGCCATGTGGAAGATGTTTATGCCTACCGGCGACGCCAGCGCTTTGCCGTGCGCTTCGGCGTGCCTGAATATGTGAGTTAGCGCCCGCCACCCCAGGCCTGCGTCACCTCTTTGGCGGCCTTAATCGCCAGCGCGCCCAGTTCGGTCACGCGGTCATCGGTGATGCGAGAAATGGGGCCAGAAATCGAAATAGCGGCAAACGGCTCGTGATGTTCGTTATAAATACAGGCTGCGACACAGCGTAGCCCCAGCGCATGCTCTTCATCGTCAAATGCGTAGCCGCGGCGGCGCGATTGCAGTAAATCCTCTTTCAGATGCACCGGTGATACCAGCGTGGCGTGGGTATAAACGTGCAGCCCTTTGCGATGTAACAGGTCGGTGACCTGCTGTTCTTCAAGCTGTGACAGAAAGGCTTTACCGGCGCCGGAGGCGTGCATTGGTAGTTTGCCGCCGATGGGGGCGGACATACGCATCAACTGGGTGCACTGTACCTGGTCAATAATCACTGCCTGGTGATCGCTCTGGTCGAGCACCGCCAGGTTAACCGTTTCGCCAGATTCTTCCATTAATTTGCGCAGCACCGGGTGCACAATCGCAAGCAGATTACGGCTTTGCAGAAAGCTGCTGCCCACCACAAACGCGTGCGCGCCAATCGACCAGTGGCCCAGCTCACCTACCTGGCGCACAAAGCCTAACTGCTGCATGGTAGTTAACAGGCGGTGTGTGGTGGAGTTGGGCAGGCCGGCCTGCTGGGCAAGCTCAGTGAGCGCCACACCGCTGTGTGATTCGGCAATCCATTCCAGCAGTTTCAGGCCACGGGTTAACGACTGTACTTGTCCGGTAGCCGGTGCGGGGGCAACAGCCGTAGCGTTGCGGGGTTTCTTGCCACGTTTGGCGGGAACGGCAGCGACCATGACAGACTCCTTTTTCTGTATCGTGGAAATAATTTTCGTTTTATTTGGCGATAATGCAACCTTTGCTGCACTCGTCGGAGCAGTGACGTGAACTTCTCTCATGTTACGCCTGTGTGACTTTGCGTCACTGTGGGTTTATGCCAGTATGGTCTGCTGGCCTTTTGGCCTGGTCTGTCATTGTCGGGAGTGAGCGTGAGCAGCAAAGTTGAGCAACTGCATCAGCAGTTAAAAGACCGCATTCTGGTTCTGGATGGCGGCATGGGCACCATGATTCAGAGCTACCGTCTGGAAGAAAGCGATTTTCGCGGCGAACGTTTCGCCGACTGGCCCAGCGACCTTAAGGGAAATAACGACCTGCTGGTACTGACCCGGCCCGATGTGATAACCGCCATCCACTACGCCTATTTTGAGGCGGGTGCGGATATCATCGAAACCAACACGTTTAACTCCACGACTATTGCGATGGCGGATTACCGCATGGAGTCGCTGTCGGCGGAGATCAACCTGGAAGCGGCAAAGCTTGCCCGCGCCTGTGCCGACGAATGGACGGCACGCACGCCACACAAACCGCGCTACGTAGCGGGCGTACTGGGGCCAACCAACCGCACCGCTTCCATCTCTCCTGATGTAAACGACCCGGCGTTTCGTAACGTGACCTTTGACCAGCTGGTGGCGGCCTATCGCGAATCCACCCGCGCGCTGGTGGAGGGCGGCTCAGACCTGATTCTGATTGAGACTGTCTTCGATACGCTCAATGCCAAGGCAGCGATTTTCGCTGTGAAGAGCGAGTTTGAGGCGCTCGGCGTTGAGCTGCCGATTATGATTTCCGGCACCATCACCGATGCCTCCGGGCGCACGTTGTCTGGCCAGACCACCGAAGCCTTTTACAACTCCCTGCGCCATGCGGGCGCGCTGTCGTTTGGTCTTAACTGCGCGCTTGGCCCGGATGAACTTCGCCAGTACGTAGCCGAAATGTCGCGCATTGCCGAATGCTACGTCAGCGCGCACCCGAACGCCGGGCTGCCCAACGCCTTCGGCGAATACGATCTGGATGCAGACATCATGGCCGCCCAGATTGGTGAATGGGCAAAAGCCGGTTTCCTGAATATTGTTGGCGGCTGCTGCGGCACCACGCCGGAACATATTGCGGCCATGTGTAAGGCGGTGGAGGGGGTTGCGCCGCGCCGCCTGCCTGAACTGCCGGTCGCCTGTCGTCTGGCCGGGCTGGAGCCGCTCAATATCGGCGCAGATAGCCTGTTTGTGAACGTCGGTGAGCGCACCAACGTCACCGGTTCGGCAAAATTCAAACGCCTCATCAAAGAAGAAAAATACGCTGAAGCGCTGGACGTGGCGCGCCAGCAGGTTGAAAACGGCGCGCAGATTATCGATATCAACATGGATGAGGGGATGCTCGATGCCGAAGCGGCCATGGTGCGCTTCCTCAACCTGATTGCCGGTGAGCCAGACATTGCCCGCGTGCCTATCATGATTGACTCCTCTAAATGGGACGTCATCGAAAAAGGTCTGAAATGCATTCAGGGCAAGGGCGTGGTGAACTCTATCTCCATGAAAGAAGGGGTAGAAGCGTTCACCGAACACGCGAAGCGGGTGCGGCTCTATGGTGCGGCAATGGTGGTGATGGCGTTTGATGAAACCGGCCAGGCTGACACCTGCGCGCGCAAAATTGAAATTTGCCGCCGCGCTTACCGCATCCTCACTGAAGAGGTGGGTTTTCCGCCGGAAGACATCATCTTCGACCCGAACATCTTTGCGGTCGCAACCGGTATTGAAGAGCATAACAACTACGCAATGGACTTTATCGGGGCTTGCGAGGACATCAAGCGCGAGCTGCCGCATGCGCTGATTTCCGGTGGTGTCTCAAACGTCTCGTTCTCATTTCGCGGTAACGATCCGGTGCGTGAGGCTATTCACGCGGTGTTTCTGTACTACGCCATTCGTAACGGCATGGATATGGGCATCGTCAACGCCGGTCAGCTCGCCATTTACGACGACCTGCCTGCTGAACTGCGCGATGCCGTAGAGGATGTGGTGCTCAACCGCCGCGATGACGCCACCGAGCGCTTACTGGAACTGGCGGAAAAATACCGTGGCAGCAAAACCGATGAGGCCGCCAACGCCCAGCAGGCCGAATGGCGCAGTTGGGAGGTGAAAAAGCGTCTCGAATATTCGCTGGTTAAGGGCATCACCGAATTCATAGAGCAGGACACCGAAGAAGCCCGCCTGTTGTCTGCACGCCCCATTGAAGTGATTGAAGGTCCATTGATGGACGGCATGAACGTGGTCGGCGACCTGTTCGGTGAGGGCAAGATGTTCCTGCCGCAGGTGGTGAAGTCCGCGCGCGTGATGAAGCAGGCGGTGGCGTATCTGGAGCCGTTTATCGAGGCCAGCAAAGAGAAAGGCAAGAGCAACGGTAAAATCGTGCTGGCGACCGTGAAGGGCGACGTGCACGACATCGGCAAAAACATCGTTGGCGTGGTGCTCCAGTGTAACAACTACGAGATTATCGATCTGGGCGTTATGGTGCCCTGTGACACCATTTTGAAAACCGCCAGAGAGCACAACGCTGACATCATCGGCCTGTCGGGCCTGATTACGCCGTCGCTTGATGAAATGGTCAACGTCGCCAAAGAGATGGAACGCCAGGGCTTCACGCTGCCGCTGCTGATTGGCGGGGCGACCACCTCAAAAGCGCACACGGCCGTGAAGATTGAGCAGAACTACAGTGGGCCAACGGTGTATGTGCAGAACGCCTCGCGCACGGTAGGCGTGGTGTCGTCGCTGCTGTCGGCCACGCAGTACGATGAGTTTGTGGCGCGCACCAGGCGCGAGTACGAGGTGGTACGCGAGCAGCACGGGCGTAAAAAACCGCGCACGCCGCCAGTGTCGCTTGCGGCGGCGCGAGAAAACGATCTGGCTTTTGACTGGAGCAACTACACGCCGCCCGTGGCGCACCGTCTCGGTGTTGAAGAAATCCGCGCCAGTATCGAAACGCTGCGTAACTACATCGACTGGACGCCGTTTTTCATGACCTGGTCGCTGGCGGGTAAATACCCGCGTATCTTCTCTGATGAGGTGGTAGGCGAGGAGGCGCAGCGCCTGTTTAACGATGCCAACGCCATGCTCGATAAGCTCGCTGCCGACAAATCGCTGACGCCGCGCGGCGTGGTGGGGATTTTCCCGGCGAATCGTGTGGATGACGACATCGAAATCTATCGCGACGAATCGCGTACCCATGTGCAGGCGGTAAGCCATCATCTGCGCCAGCAGACCGAGAAAGTCGGTTTTGCCAACTACTGTCTGGCGGACTTTGTCGCGCCCAAACACAGCGGCAAAGCCGATTATCTGGGCGCGTTTGCCGTCACCGGCGGGCTTGAGGAAGACGCGCTGGCCGCGGCGTTTGACGCACAGCACGATGATTACAACAAAATCATGGTCAAAGCCGTGGCCGACCGTCTGGCAGAAGCCTTCGCGGAATACCTGCATGAGCGGGTGCGCAAAGTGCTGTGGGGCTATGCGCCAAACGAGAACCTCAGCAACGAAGAGCTGGTGCGTGAGAACTATCAGGGCATTCGTCCGGCACCGGGTTATCCGGCCTGTCCGGAGCATACCGAGAAGGCCACCATCTGGCAGCTGCTGGAGGTGGAAAAACACACCGGTATGAAACTTACCGAGTCGTTCGCCATGTGGCCAGGTGCGTCGGTGTCGGGTTGGTATTTCAGCCACCCTGACAGCAAATACTTCGCCGTGGCACAGATTCAGCGCGATCAGGTTGAAGATTACGCCCAGCGTAAAGGTATGAGTGTGAGTGAGGTTGAGCGCTGGCTGGCGCCAAACCTGGGGTATGACGCTGACTAAACATGGCCAGCGTTACGTTGCGTTGCCTGTATACCGTGATTTGCGGGCGCGATTGCGTGTAAACCATCTGCCGCTACGAAGCCCGCCGGGCGGGCATTAAGCGACGGGTTTCACAAAACTGTCATTTTTGTTTACACCCTGCAGGACGCCGTAATGGCGTCCTGTCTCTTTCTTACAAGTAAACTCTTATACTTACCGATAAGATTCTGTTATTGCCGTTTTCCTGCGTGAAAGGGCGCTGGCGGGCGGTATTGCCCGCGTTTGTATGATTCCAGGGACAATAAAAAACGATAAGGAGAACCTGTGTTAACACTGTTGCACCTGCTTTCTGCAGTGTCGCTGCTGGTCTGGGGCACGCACATTGTGCGTACCGGCGTGATGCGTGTTTTCGGCGCACGTCTGCGCACCGTACTCAGCCGCAGCGTGGAGAAAAAACCGCTCGCCTTCTGCGCCGGTATTGGCGTTACCGCGCTGGTTCAGAGCAGTAATGCCACCACCATGCTGGTGACATCGTTTGTCGCTCAGGACCTGGTGGCACTCACACCTGCGCTGGTGATTGTTCTGGGGGCAGACGTTGGGACCGCGTTAATGGCGCGTATTCTGACCTTCGACCTTTCCTGGCTGTCACCGCTGCTGATTTTTATCGGTGTCATATTCTTCCTGGGGCGCAAGCAAAACCGTGCGGGTCAACTGGGGCGCGTTGGGATTGGTCTTGGCCTGATTTTACTGGCGCTGGAGCTGATTGTGCAGGCGGTCACGCCCATCACCCAGGCCTCCGGCGTGAAGGTCATCTTTGCCTCGCTGACGGGCGACATCATGCTGGATGCGCTGATTGGCGCTGTGTTTGCGATAATCAGTTATTCCAGCCTCGCGGCGGTGCTGCTGACCGCCACGCTCACCGCGACCGGTGTTATCGCCTTTGATGTCGCGCTGTGTCTGGTGATTGGGGCCAACCTTGGCTCCGGGCTGTTAGCCATGATTAACAACAGCGCGGCTAACGCCGCTGCTCGCCGCGTGGCGCTGGGTAGCCTGCTGTTTAAGCTTATCGGTAGCCTGCTGGTACTGCCGTTTGTTCACGTGCTGGCGCGCGTCATGCACCACCTGCCGCTGGCGGAATCAGAGCTGGTGATTTATTTCCATGTCTTCTACAACCTGCTTCGCTGCCTGGCGATGGTACCTTTTGCCGAGCCGATGGCGCGCCTGTGTCGGCGTTTTATACGTGATACACCGGAGCTGGAAACGCGCCTGAAGCCGAAGCACCTCGACCCGAGCGCGCTGGATACCCCCGCGCTGGCGCTCGCTAACGCCGCCCGCGAAACGCTACGTATTGGCGATGCCATAGAAAATATGATGGATGGTCTGCGCAAGGTGATTCACGGTGAGCCACGTGCAGAGAAAGAGCTGCGCAAAATGGCAGACGACGTGAACGTGCTCTATACCGCCATCAAACTCTATCTGGCGCGAATGCCGAAGGATGAACTGGCGGAGGAAGAGTCCCGTCGCTGGGCGGAAATCATCGAAATGTCGCTCAACCTGGAGCAGGCGTCTGACATTGTCGAGCGCATGGGCAGTGAAATTGCCGACAAATCATTCGCCGCGCGCCGTGCGTTTTCTGTGGAAGGGTTAAAAGAGTTGGATGCTCTCTACGATCAGCTGCTTAGCAACTTACAGCTGGCGATGTCGGTCTTTTTCTCCGGTGACATAGACAGCGCCCGCCGTCTGCGTCGCAGCAAGCATCGTTTTCGCATCATGAACCGTCGCTACTCACACGCACACGTCGACCGGCTGCATCAGCAAAACGTGCAAAGTATCGAAACCAGTTCGCTGCATCTGGGATTACTCGGCGACATGAAGCGTCTTAATTCTCTGTTCTGCGCTGTCGCGTACAGCGTAATGGAGCAGCCGGACGAAGACGACGATCGCGACGATTATTAATCCTGCCAATGGCTGCCAGGTATTTTTAAGCCCGGCAGCCTGCGATATAGTTCGCCTCTTACAGGAGAAACTATGCTGCCGAACTCATCTATCCGATTAAACAAATACATCAGCGAAAGCGGTATCTGCTCGCGCCGTGAGGCTGACCGCTACATCGAACAGGGCAATGTGTTTATCAACGGTAAACGCGCCACTGTCGGTGACCAGGTCAACGTGGGAGATGTCGTAAAGGTCAACGGTCAACTTATCGAGCCACGTCAGGAAGACGACCTGGTGTTAATCGCATTGAATAAGCCCGTCGGTATCGTCAGCACGACTGAAGGCAGTGAGAAAGACAACATCGTCGATTTCGTCAATCACAGCAGCCGCGTATTTCCCATTGGCCGCCTCGATAAAGATTCCCAGGGGCTGATTTTCCTCACCAACCACGGGGACCTGGTGAACAAAATTCTTCGCGCCGGCAACGAGCACGAGAAAGAATATCTGGTGACGGTAAATAAACCGGTGACGGATGAATTCATTCTGGGCATGAGCCGCGGCGTGCCAATCCTCGGTACGGTGACCAAAAAGTGCAAGGTGAAGAAAGAAGCGCCGTTTGTCTTTCGCATCACGCTGGTTCAGGGGCTTAACCGCCAGATTCGCCGTATGTGCGAGCACTTCGGTTTTGAAGTCACTAAGCTTGAGCGCACGCGCATCATGAACGTCAGCCTCAAAGGGCTGCCGCCGGGCGAATGGCGAGACCTGACCGACGATGAGCTGGTGGAGTTGTTTAAGCTGATTGAGAAGTCATCTTCAGAAGACCCATCAGCAAAAACCAAAGCGAAACCGAAAGCGAAAATCACCGCCACGCCGGCGAAAAAGCCCGCCAGCAGCGGCGGAAAAAATATGGCGAAAACCCCGGCTGAGCTGGCGAACCGTAAGCGTTTTAGCGGGCCGGGGCGCAAGAAAAAGGGGCGGTAGTGGGTTAATGCTGGTCGGTTGAGGTTTAGTGGGGTGACAGTGCAGTGGATGTTCTGTGCAATGGATGTTTCGTTCAGTGGATCTTCCGTTCACGTGAAGTCCTGCAACAAATGACACTTCATTCGCGGTGAACGGGTTAAGGGGGATTATCGCATCCCCCTTAACAATCCCCGCGACCCCGCCAGGAAATCGCCGCCCTCTGGGCGGTACGCGCAGCTTATCCCGTCTGGCTTATCGGGGACGGCGCGAGGTAACGTCCCTGTAAATCGCGCCCCGGCCAGCCGTGAACGCTTCGCCGATTTCAGCGGGGGGCAGCAACCCCACACTGTGTGGCCTGTGCGCGTTAAAAAACGAATGTGTGCGCTATTAGTGCGTAAAAAGAAAAGAGGTCCGATAATTCGGACCTCAAATGGACGCGTTTCTTTATACGTATATGAATTTCTATTCACAAATATGCCTGAGCAATCAGCATCAGGTAACGCGTCGCTTTTCATCACGTAAAAATGCCGGGGGAACCCGGCATTCTTCGTTTTCCAGGCGCTGAAAAACGCGGCGCCATCTTACAGAGTGGCAATAACATCGGTTACAAATAATCCGCGTAATCATCTTCTCCCGCGCACGTGTGTACTGGCCGACCACGAAAACGTCGCTTCTTTATCGGTTTTATACGCCTGCTTTTTCTTAAGCTGACGCGCTTTCTTCGCTTCGGCTTCCCGTTCGGCCATCAGCTTGTCGATGTACTCTTTTTTAAGACGATTGTTTTCCGCATTGGTCAGTGGGCGGCCATGGGCAATACGGGCGCGGTCGAGGAGGGTTTTAAGTTCGCGTTGTTCTTTCTCAGTCATGTCCTGCTGGGTCAGACGGGCGATTGCCATGCTATTTACCTCGAATAAAGAGTGACCTGTTAAGTATTCTTGATTGTCAGTGCAAAGCCCAGCGCTTTCATCACCGCCAGCGTCGTTTTGAGGGGTATCACTAAAAGCGCGGCCGCCAAAAGCGCGCAAAGCGATAAGGCAGGAGATGAAAATGATAAGAAGAGAGGCAGAACTTTACATTATGACGCCTGAACGCGGCACGCAAAATTCATGCAGTGTGACGGGGTGTCGCGTCCATGCGCGATATATGGCTCCGTAACCGGAGCCATGTCGCAGGTATTAATTCTCTTTCGCTACAGCACGCTTCTCTTTTTTAATCGCTTTACCAGACCAGTAGCCCGCCAGCAGCGAGCCAGAGAGGTTGTGCCAGACTGAGAACAGCGCGCCAGGCAGGGCGGCCAGCGGTGAGAAATACATCTTACCGAGTGCGGCGGCAAGCCCGGAGTTCTGCATGCCCACTTCGATTGCCAGCGTGCGGCAGGTGGACTCGTCAAAACCAAACAGGCGCCCGCCCCAGTAACCGCTCAGCAGGCCAATAGTGTTGTGCAGAATGACCGCCACAATCACCACCGCGCCCACAGACGCGATATGGTCGGCGCTGGCGGCAACCACCGCGCTGATAATCGCCAGAATGCACGCCATAGAGAACGCAGGTAGATAAGGCTCTACCGCTTTCACCACGCGCGGGAACAGGTGATGCACAATCAAACCCAGGCCGATGGGAATGACCACAATCTTCAGAATGCTCAGCAGCATGCCCATGACATCAACCTGAATATGCGCATCAACGTACAGGCGTGTCAGCAGTGGCGTGGCGAAAACGCCCACAAGGGTGGAGACCGCAGAAATGGTCACTGAGAGTGCCACATCTCCTTTTGCCAGATAAATCATTACGTTGGATGCGGTTCCGCTGGCGACGCTACCTACCAGTACCATACCGGCAGAGAGATCGGGCGGCATATTAAACGCGTGGGCCAGCAGCCAGGCCGCCAGCGGCATAATCAGATAGTGCAAAAAGGTGCAGGCGGCAACGGGAGCCGGGCGCGCGAGCACGCGTTTGAAATCGTCGATTTTCAGGTGCACGCCCATGCCGAACATCACCAGCATCAACAGCGTGCTAACGTGCGGCGCAATGGGCGTGAAGTGGGCGGGTGTGTACCACGCAAGCCAGGAGAGCAGCAGTGCCCAGAGTGGGAACAGCCGCGTGAGAACTGCGAGCATAGAATGTCCTTGCAAAAATACGGTTGTGTTGTTGTGATGATGAAAAGCCGGACCAGGTCCGGCTCAGATTGCTAACCAAAGAAGAAAAAGTGGTTTTTCCTTCTTTGTCGTTAACAGATGAAAATCAATGAATTGATTTTCCTTGTTTTTATTGTGTGTCATCCACCCTGTCTGTGACAGGATGAGATTTATCATCTGTCTCAGCCGGATTCAGTCCGGCTCTGGTATTAACACTACAGGTTTTTAGTCAGCCAGAAAACGCGAAATTATGCGCCAGACTGCCTGAGCGTCACCTGGAAGCCCCCTTCCGGGCGGTTGCGCCAGTCGATGGTAAATTCATGCAGGCGCGCAATGCGTTTCACAATCGACAGCCCCAGCCCGCTGCCGTTTTCCACTGCGCCCGGTGGGCGGAAAAAGCGCTCGCCCAGGCGCGCAAGATGGCTTGGCATAACCCCAGGTCCGTTATCCGTCACGCTCAGACCGTTGTGGCGCAGTGTAACCTGGACCTCACCGCCTTCCTGGGTATAACGCAGCGCGTTATTGACCAGATTACTTAGCAGCATTTTCAGCAATAGCCGGTTGCCCTGTACTATCTGTGGGGGAGATTCAACAATCGTTTCCAGCGCGATATTCTTATGCTGTGCAACCGGCAGCGCCTCTTCCGTCACTTCGGCCGCGAGCTGTCGCCAGTCGATATGCTCAACATCGCTCATCAACGATGACGTGCCGTCAAGACGCGACAGCGCCAGCAGCTGATCGACCAGCCGTGAGGTGCGGTCAATGCCGATAATCAGGTTATTGAGCGCCCGGTTGCGCGAGGTTTTATCTTCTTCCGCCAGCAGTGCGACCTCGCTTTGAATGCGCAGCGCCGTCAGTGGGCTGCGTAGTTCATGTGCCGCATCGGCGGTGAACTGGCGCTCACGCTCCAGCGTGCCGCTGATGCGCACAAACAGCGCGTTAAGCGCGGTGACCAGCGGCCGCGCTTCTTTGGGGACACTGGTTTCTTCCAGCGGCGTGGCATCCTCCGGGCTTCGCTTTTGCAGCGTGTCGGCGGTGCGGCGCAGCGACATCAGCTCACGGCGCACAATCCACGCCGTTAGCGCCATCATTAGCGGCAAACCAATAAACCACGGCCAGAGCTGGCCCATAACAATGTCGTTAACCACATCGTCGCGGTATTCGCGCTCCTGGCCGACGGCAATGGTGTAGCGGCGGTCTGGCGTGGTGATGTAGAGTATGCGCCACTCTTCATCATCGTCGCCTTCGAGTCTTTTATTAATAAAGCCGCTGTGCGTACTGTGGCCGAACTCGTTGCCGTGGTCGTTATCACTCAGCAACAGCTCTCCGCGCTCGTTAAAAATGGCAAAGCCCAGCGCATCATCATCCAGGCTGCCTTTGTCGCCATTTTTAATCAGGTTGCGGGTTTTAGGCAGTCTGCGGATGGGGGCATCGTCAACGGTCAGTTCGCTGAGGTTGGCAGAGGCGAGGCGTTTGGCAAACAGCAGTTGCTGGGTATCAAATACTTCATCAATGGCTTCGCGGGTTTGTAGCCAGCCCAGACCGCTGGCAGCGCCCCAGATAAGTGTGGCAATCAGCAGGATATAAATTAGTAACCGACTGCTGAGGCTTAAATTATTCATCCGTGGTTCCCAGGTAATAGCCAAGGCCGCGTTCTGTGCGGATAAAGTCGCTACCGAGTTTGCGGCGCAGGTGGTGAATATGGACTTCTACGGCGTTACTGCCCACGTCGTGCTCCCAGCTGTAAAGCTTGTCTTCTAGCATCTGGCGTGACATCACCCGGTTTTTATTCATTAAAAACAGCTCAAGCAACGCCTGCTCACGCACGGTCAGCACGATGGGGTTGCCGTTGCAGGTGGCGATGCGGGTGTGGGGATCGAAGGTGACGTGGCGGTGAGTAAGCTGTGGTGAGCTGTGAGCATGGCTGCGGCGAATTAAGGCGTTAAGGCGTGCAACCAGTTCTGAGAGCGCAAACGGCTTACCCATATAATCATCCGCACCGGCGTTAAGGCCGTCGAGACGTTGGTGTAGCGCATCGCGCGCGGTGAGAATCAGCACCGGCACACTCAATTGCTGGCGTCGCCACCAGGAGAGAATGTCCATGCCGTCAAGGCCAGGCAACCCAAGGTCGAGCACCACGGCGTCAAATGGCGCTCGCAGAAGTGCCTGTTTGCCCTGTTCACCGTCAGTGAACCAGTCGACGCAAAAGCCGCACTGCTCAAGACCATTTTTAATGCCGTCGCCAATCAGACGATCGTCTTCCAGTAACAGTATTCTCATTCCATAAGCCCGTGTTCGGGGGCGCTCCATGCCCGGTTTTAAAACAGCGATTCGCTCATGCAGCACGGTGTTAAAAGGCCAGTTGCAGGCAACACGGCCTTTTTCAGCCGATGCTCGCTGCATGAACAGCATCCCTGAGAGGATAACCTACCCTCTCATCGCCCCGGTGTTCAATCCTCGTGTCTTAGTGCATGTGGTTTTTTTATCACGATTGCGTTGTTGATACGGCATAAAGCGAGGAGTAATGGCAATTAAACCTCCGCTGGCTTAACGGAGGCTTAAGACGAGAATCGCCGGGCGAAAGGCCCGGCAGCAGGGGTTATTCAAACAGATTGCTGTGTAGCTTACGGACTACCTGCTCCGCTTCGCTACCCGGCACCAGGAAACACAGGTTGTGGCTGGAAGCACCGTAGCAAATCATACGAATATTGAAGGATTCCAGCACGCCAAACACCTCTTTGCCCACGCCGCAGGCGCGGCTTAGGGCATTCCCGATGAGGGCGACCAGCGCCAGGTCTTCTTCCACTTCCACGCGGCACAGCGATGACAGCTCAGTGAGTAGTGCCGTGGTCAGCAGCGTGTCGCCCGTAGAGGTTGAACCGGTAGTATCCAGCGTCAGGGCCACACTCACCTCGGAGGTGGTAATCAGGTCCACGGAGATATTGTGGCGCGCCAGGATACTGAACACTTCCGCCAGAAAACCGCGTGAATGGAGCATGTTCAGGCTGTGCAGCGTCAGCAGCGTCTGGCGACGGCGCAGGGCCAGCGCGCGGAACAGCGGCGGATCCTCGGTGCGGTTGCACACCAGTGTACCGCCTGCTTTAGGTTCTTTGCTGGAGCCGACAAACACCGGGATGTCACTGCGCACGGCAGGCAGCAGCGTGGCCGGGTGCAACACTTTAGCACCAAAGGTCGCCATTTCAGCCGCTTCTTCAAAGGCGATTTTATCTATGCGGCGGGCTGCGGGCACAATACGTGGGTCGGTGGTGTAAATACCGGGTACATCAGTCCAGATGTCGACGCGCACCGCGCCCAGCGCTTCGCCTAACAGGGCTGCTGTGTAGTCGCTGCCGCCGCGACCAAGTGTGGTGGTGCGGCCTTTGGCTTCGCTGCCGATAAAGCCCTGGGTAATCACCAGCGATTCGGCCAGGCGCGGGCGCAGTTGCTGCACGACCTGTTCGGCCAGCGTGCTCACATCCGGCTCGGCTTTGCCAAAACGGTCGTTGGTGCGCATGACTTTACGTACGTCAAACCACTGCACTTCCACCGCGCGCTCGCGCAGCACTTCCACAAACAGCAATGTGGACATCAGTTCGCCGTGGCTGACCAGCTCATCGGTCAGGGCAGGTGATGTGGCAAGAGAGGCGGCTTCGGCAAGCGTGGTAATGTTTTCCAGCAGACGATCGATTTCATCGCGGATAACGTCTGGTTGGCGCAGTCGCTCAAGAATGTCGTATTGAATTTTACGGATAGCGTCAAGCTTAACGAAGCGCTCGCTGGCTTCCAGTCCTTCAGCGAGAGCGACCAGCAGATTGGTAACGCCTGCGGAGGCAGAGAGCACCACCAGGCGAGCCTGGCTTTCGTTGAGCACCACATCGGCGCTACGGTTCATCGCATCGAAATCAGCAACGCTGGTGCCGCCAAATTTGGCAACGACGATGGAAGATACGGCTTGTGTCATGAAAAACCTCGTGTCAGGGGGCCATCGGGATGGCAATAAAATGAACCCTGGTACAAGGGAAGAGCGGTAAACGGGGCAGACGTAGAGACGGAACGGGCCAGAACTACGGTTTACCCAGAAGCCCTCCACCTTGCGAAACGACCTTCCCATGGTCGCTCCGGGTGACAACCCAGGGGATTCAGCCCCTGTAGTCGGAAGCCCACGCTGCCGCACGTGTTCCCCCTCGGCGTCGCTCCCCCTCCTGTGTCTTCTTCGGACTGGCTCCTCTGACACACTACCTGGACGACGCGCCTCTTCTGGCTTACGCCATACGACGTAAGTTGTGCTGTAGATTTAACCTGTTACGCAGCGGCTGTCAATGGGGGGGCTATGAGGTGACTTGCGCGATGCGCATAAAAAACGCCCACCTCATAGGGAGGCGGGCGCAGCAGGTCAAACGGGGTTTAGCGCAGGTTTTGTGCGATAGCGCTGAACATCAGCGAGGCTTCCAGCGGCTGGGCGTTGAAAGACGGCTCCGCTACAGGCCAGGTGGACCACTGGACAATCACCAGGTTTTCCGCACGGTTGACCATGATCATCTGGCCGTAAATACCGAGCGCCCACAGCGAGCCTTTGAGTGAGTCATCAACCGATGGCGTAACGTTGGTGGCATTGGCCGGTACGGCATTGTTCCACCACTGGTAGCCGTAGGTGCCGTCCGGGTGTGCGGCGCTGACGGATTTCGCCGCCTGGTTCCAGGTACTGGCGTCGTTCACCCAGCCTGCAGGTAGCACCTGTTTACCATCTGCCAGGCGGCCTTCATTGAGAATAAACTCCCCAAAGCGGCCCCAGTCTTCCAGCGTGGCGTTAAAACCGTGCGCGCCTACATCGTGTTTGCCGGGCGTATACGAGTGCCAGACACCGTCGCTGGCCATGCCGTAAGGTTTCCAGATGGATTGTTCAAGATAAGCCGCAATAGGCATACCGGTTGCGCGCTCAAGCACGTCGCCCAACAGCCACGCGCCGCCGGAGGAGTACGACCAGCTTTCACCGGCCGGGTGGATGCGCTTAAGTCCGGATACCAGCTTACGCACGCAGTCGTAAGCGCCAGGGTTGGCCTCACACTGGGTGAGCACAGAGAAATCAGATTTGGGGTCGGTATAGCTTTCGTTCCAGGCCACACCAGAGGTGTGCTGCATAAGCTGGCGCACACTGGTGCCTTCCCAGGCAGTACCCTTCAGGTCAGGTTCATAGCGGGTGATATCGTCATCCAGCGAGTGGATTTTTCCCTCTTTTACCGCCACGCCAATGAGCGTAGAGACCACCGACTTGCCTACCGAGCGCGAGGTCCAGAGCGTGGAGTCGGTATTGCCGTCGCCCAGATATTTATACGCCACTTTGCCGTCTTTGAGCACCAGCATGCCGGCAACGTCCTGACGTTTCAGGTAGTCCTTCAGTGTCCATGTTTTGCCATTGACGCTGTAACTGACCTTATCGAGCTGTTTTTGTGCGAGTTCCAGCGGGCGGGCGTTACCGTGGTGGAAGACATCGCCACGGTAGTTGCGATAATCGTTACGAAATCCAATGACGCGCTCGGACTGACTCCAGGTGAGCATGTTTTTAGCATCTGGCAGCGTTTTATCAAATGGCGTCGGACAAGTGGTGAGCGCAACGCCGCCGCAGTCGGTCGTCTGCGCCGCCCAGGACGACGCGGGGATTGTCCCCGTTGCCATGGCACCCATAACAGCGGCGGCCAGCGTCAGTTTTATCGGTAATTTAGCGTTTTTATTCATCTCAGTGCTCCGTAGTGACCCTGTTTATCTGCATCCGTCAATGCACGGGCTGCAACCTGAAAGGGCTGGTGACGTCACTATAGAGTTTGCAAGGGGGCTCACATAAATCAGTTAGTGAGGGGAAAACCCTCGCTATAGCGGCAGTTGAACAAGACATCATGCTGATGCGGCAGGGGCTCTCAAGGTGACAAGTGTACGAAGGGCATAAACCGACGGTAATGGCATTAAAATCATCACAATTGACCGACACAGGCGCTACAATTGACCCCAGTCACAATTCTCAAATCGAAAGAGTATTGCTATGAAAAACATCAATCCGACGCAGACTG
Source organism: Enterobacteriaceae bacterium (assembly GCA_022712475.1). GTDB lineage: Bacteria > Pseudomonadota > Gammaproteobacteria > Enterobacterales > Enterobacteriaceae > Tenebrionibacter. Next base: position 623 of record JALAGK010000421.1, on the reverse strand, counting down.
CCGCCTGGCAAGACCTGGCTTCCCACTACAACACCCTCAAAGACGTGACCCTCAGCGACCTGTTCGCCCAGGACGCCGATCGCTTTAGCAAATTCTCCGCAACGTTTGACGACCTGATGCTGGTGGATTACTCCAAAAACCGCATCACTTCAGAAACCATGACCAAACTGCTGGCGCTGGCGAAAGAAACCGATTTGGCGGGCGCTATCAAGTCCATGTTCTCTGGCGAGAAAATCAACCGTACCGAAGACCGCGCGGTGCTGCACGTTGCCCTGCGTAACCGCAGCAACACACCGATTATGGTCGATGGTAAAGATGTGATGCCGGAAGTGAACGCGGTGCTGGATAAAATGAAGGCGTTTTCTGAGGCCATCATCAGCGGCGAGTGGAAAGGCTATACTGGCAAGGCGATTACTGATGTCGTAAACATTGGTATCGGCGGTTCCGATCTCGGGCCGTTCATGGTGACAGAAGCCCTGCGTCCGTATAAAAACCACCTCAACATGCACTTTGTGTCTAACGTTGACGGCACCCACATTGCTGAAGTGCTTAAGGCGGTAAACCCGGAAACGACGCTGTTCCTGGTGGCCTCCAAAACCTTCACCACTCAGGAAACCATGACC
>JALAGK010000420.1 GCA_022712475.1 Enterobacteriaceae bacterium | reverse complement strand
TCGCAACCGCTTTGAGAATAGCGCGACGGATCATGCGCTTGGTCTGTTCATCGAGATAGCCAAAGTTGTTGCCGGTGAGGGTGTCAGTCACGGTCATTCTCCCGTTCGTGCAGGCGTTTGAGCAGTTCCAGTTCGGCCTGGAAGTCCACGTAGTGGGGCAGTTTTAGATGCGAGACGAAGCCTGCGGCCTCGACGTTATCGGCGTGAGAGAGCACGAACTCTTCGTCCTGGGCCGGTCCGCTGACCGGCTCGTTGTAGTCCGGCGCCTGAAGCGCGCGGTCCACCAGCGCCATCGCCATGGCTTTACGCTCGCTCATGCCGAAGGTGAGGCCGTAGCCACGGGTAAAGTGTGCGGGCTCATCGGCAGGGGCCACAAAGCCGTTCACCATTTCGCACTCCGTTAGCAGCATTTCACCGACATTCACCGCAAATCCCAGCTCTTCTGGCTCAATGTAGACGTCAACGTAACCGCTGCGGATTTCCCCGGCGAACGGGTGGTTGCGACCATAGCCGCGCTGGGTGGAGTAGGCGAGTGCCAGCAGGTAGCCTTCGTCACCGCGCACCAGCTGTTGCAGGCGCGAAGAGCGCGAGCACGGGAAGACCGCAGGCTGGCGAGTAATGTCGTCCGGCGTGGCGCCGCTGTCTTCTTCACGCTTTGCCAGTCCCTGCTGGGCCAGCAGGCTGAATACATGGGGAGCTGCGTCGCGTTTGGCCTGCGTGTGTTCAAGCTGTGGCGTGTTGCCTTCAGCCAGCAATGCAAAGTCCAGTAGGCGGTGGCTGTAGTCGTAGGTAGGGCCAAGCAACTGTCCGCCAGGAATGTCTTTGTATACCGCAGACACGCGGCGCTCCAGGCGCATGCTGGCGGTATCCAGCGGCTCGCTGACGGCAAATTTGGCAAGTGTGGTGCGGTAGGCGCGCAGCAGGAAGATGGCTTCCACATTGTCGCCACTTGCCTGTTTGAGCGCCAGCGCCGCCAGTTCGCGGTCAGCAATGCCGCCTTCAGTCATCACGCGGTCCACAGCCAGACCCATCTGTTGCTCAATCTGGGCCACGCTCAGTTCGGCAACGGAGGTGTCGCCACGGCGTTTGTGGTGCTGGAGTTGATGGGCGGCAGCAATCGCTTTTTCGCCTCCTTTAACGGCAACGTACATCAGCACACCTCCACATGCGTGGTTCGCGGCACGGCCAGCAGGCGCTCGCCGCAAGTCAGAATGAGATCAATGCCCAGCGGAAACGGCTGCGGGCGCTCAATGAGGTAATCCAGCACGCAGGTGGGCAGCTGCGGTGCTATCATGCGCGCCTCGGCAATGCCGGGACCCGTCAGGCGCAGCATGCGCCCGCCGCTCAGCGAGGCGAGTTGCACAACCAGTGTGGCGCTCTGCTCCGGAGAGGTAGCGCAGCCCTGAGCCAGTGCATTGAGCTGTTCGGGCTCAATGGTGTCGTCGGCGACGGCGAACTGGGCATCCTGCGGTTGCGCACACAGCGGCGCTCCGGTATGAAAACGCAGGTTCTGGCGCACGAGGTCGTTATCCACAGATGGCGAGAGCCACACCGGGGTATCGCCGTCGGCAAGGGTGAGCAGCGTACCGCTGGCGGCAACGCCGAGCGGCTGCCAGCCGTGCCTGAGTGGGTGTAATGTCACAACAACGCCAGGCTCGCTCATGGCCTTCAGCAGGCGGCGAAAACAGGCCTGGGCATCCTGCACCGGCTGGGGAAAGACGGTGGTTAAAGTCATTCGTTATCTCCGCGAACCAGGGTAAAGAAGTCAACGCGGCTGGCGTTAACCTCGGCTTCGCGCTGGCTCAGGCGCGCCTCGCGACGAGCCTCCAGCGGATTAATCAGCGTTTCGAGTAGTGTCAGGTAATGCTGTTTTTCCTGCATCAGGGCATCAATCAGCGCGCAGCGTTCGCTGTGGGCTTTGTTGCGTCCCAGCACCCAGCTGTATCCGCAAACGCCGCTTGCTAAGCGCACGGCGGCGCGGGTGAGCGTGGCATCACCGGCAAAAAAAGCCTCGCCGGTGGCGCCTGCACGCGCTTTTAACTGCACCAGTCCGGTTTCGGCAGGACGCAGGGTGTCGTACTGTGGTTTCAGGTTCAGCGCGTGCCAGCATTCGGCCAGCGCCTGCGGCTCGCTGTGGGCCAGTACGGCCATCCAGCGTTGTCTGTCGGCGGTCGTAAAATGGCTGTCCATTTCAGTGCTCCATGGTGAATTCAATCAGGTCGGCGCGAGTCAGGCTGACGGAGTACTCCGCTACCTGCTCACTGTCGGCCTGTCGGTTAAGGGTGCGCACACACAAGAGCGGTGCCATGTTGGGTAGCTCCAGGACCCGGCTCTCTTTAGCCTGGGCGCGACGGGCACTGATGCGCGTCTGGTAGCGGGTGAGTGCCACGCCGGTTTGCGCATAAAGCCAGTCGTGCAGTGAACCGCTGGTGAACTCGCGCAGCGCTGGCCACCAGGCCAGCTCGGCAAAGTAGTGGTCGATAAGGCACAGCGCTACACCGTTGACCCGGCGCAGCGTGCGCAGGTGAATAATGTTGTCGCCTTCCTGAACGCCAAGTCCCTCGGCCACGCCGCTGGTTGCCGGGCGCAGCACGGCCAGCAGGCGTTCGCTGGTGGGGTGGCTGCCTTGCTCAAGCAGGTTCTGGCTAAAGCGTGCCTGCGCGTTAAGGGGGTAGTCGAACGGGCGCATTAGTACCAGTACGCCGACGCCCTGGCGGCGCTGAACCCATCCGCGCTCTACCAGCTGGTCAATGGCGCGGCGCAGTGTGTGGCGGTTAACTGCATAACGTGCGGCCAGTTGATGCTCGGCGGGTAAGTAGTCGCCGCAACGGTAATGGCGCAGCTCCAGCTCGAGTTTTGCCGCGATCTCTTCGTAGCGGGTAGGGTAACTGGTCGGATGTCTGGACAAGTACATGGCGCAAACTCCTCTCTGACTTAGATAAATTGCTTACGCAGGCGCTGGGACAGGAAGTCCAGCAGGCTGACAGTGACAATCACAACAATCATCAGGGCGCAGGTTTGCTGGAACTGGAAACCGCGAATAGCTTCCCACAGCGTGACCCCGATACCCCCTGCGCCGACCATGCCCACCACGGTGGCGGAGCGCACGTTGGACTCAAATCGGTAGAGCGAGTAGGAGATTAAGAGCGGCATCACCTGGGGCAGTACGCCGTAGATAATCTCTTCAATTTTGTTCGCGCCGGTGGCGCGAATGCCTTCCACCGGGCCAGGGTCGATGGCTTCTATTGCCTCTGACAGCAGTTTGGAGAGCACGCCCGTGGTATGGATAAATAGCGCCAGAACCCCGGCAAACGGGCCAAGGCCGACGGCCACTACAAACAGCATGGCGAACACCATTTCGTTAATGGCGCGACAGGCATCCATTGCCCGGCGTACCGGCTGATAAAGCCACCACGGTGAAATGTTTTCGGCACTCATCAGGCCAAAGGGGATGGAAAGCACGACCGCAAGTGCGGTGCCCCAGACAGCGATTTGCAGCGTGATCGACATCTCTTTGAGATACTGCGGCCATTGACTGAAATCAGGCGGGAAAAAGTCTGCGGCGAATGTCGCCATATTGCCTGCATCGCGAAACAGCGTGAGCGGTGCCATTTCAGCACCGTGCCACGAGGCGGCAAGAACGGCCAGAACCAGCGCCCAACCAATCAGCGAGAAGGTGCTGCGTTTGGGTGGGGCAACGGTGATACTGTGCATATCTTTGCTCCGTTATCAGGGCTTACTGTGCCTGGGCGGTTTGTTTAGCAGCGTTGTCCAGCGCGTCAAGCTGCGTCTGTAAAGCAGCAACTTTGCTGGTGCGCTCCTGTTCGCTCAGGTTCGTGTTGTTCTTCACGCTCTGCATTTCTTTAAACAGCGTGAGCTGGCGAATGGGGACCAGTTGCTGGTCGCTGGAAGCGCGGAACGGCGCCCAGGTCAGCCCTTTCAGCACGGCCTTTTCTTCCGGCGTTTTGCCGTAGCTCAGGAAAAAGCTGCGCAGTTTTTCTTTGGTGGCGTCCGGCAGGTTTTTGCGCCAGACAATCGGGTCAGACGGAATAAGCGGAGATTTCCAGATAACACGTAGTTGAGCGAACTTTTGCGGTGCTGTGGCTTTCAGGCGATCGAGGCTTTCAGTGTTGTTGGTGGCCACGTCCAGTTGCTTATTGGCGACCGCCAGCGCATTGGTTTCGTGGTTGGCGTTGAGCGAGCGCTTGAATTCACTGACCTGGACGTTGTGTTTGGCAAACACGTAGTAGCCAGGCACCAGATAGCCAGAGGTGGAGTTCGGATCGCCGTTACCGAAGGACAGGTCTTTACGCTGGGCCAGCATCTCCTCCAGATTCTGGATTTTGCTGTCTTTATTGACGATAAGCACACTCCAGTAGCCAGGGGAACCATCTGCCGCCACGGTCTGGGCGAAGACCTGGCCGCCTGCGCGGTCAACGGCTTCCATAGCCGACAGGTTGCCATACCAGGCGAGATCGACTTTGTTAAAGCGCATGCCCTGGATGATGCCGGCGTAGTCCGGGGCGAAGAAAGCATTCACTTTGACACCGAGCGACTTTTCCATGTCTTTGAGAAACGGATCCCACTGCGGTTTGAGGTTTTGCTGTGATTCCGTGGAGATGATGCCGAAGTTCAGCGCTGAGGGTTCATCTGCCTGCGCACTCATCACGCTGATGCTGAACATGCTGGTGAAGGCGAGGGCGGCAACCGCTTTGTGGCTCATTGAATGTTCCTTTGAGTGAAAAGAAATCAGGCAGCGGCAGCGTCTGGCTCGACGCGATTCATGCTGCGATAAAGATTGCCCAGCCGCTCATTGTCGAACTCGCCGCTGGCACCGTCGTAGAAAATATGGCCCTGGCGTAGGGCGACAATGCGCTCGCAATAGCGCAGGGCGTAGTCCACCTGGTGGAGTGTGACCACCACGGTAATGCCGTCGTTACGGTTAATGTCGTACAGGGTTTCCATTACGATGCGGGCCGATTCCGGGTCCAGTGAGGCAATGGGTTCGTCAGCGAGAATGACCTTTGCTTTTTGCATCAGCGCACGGGCAATGGCGACGCGCTGCTGCTGGCCACCAGAGAGGGTGGAAACGCGCTGGTGGGCGAAATGCGCCATGCCAACGCGGGTCAGGGCGTGCAGCGCCTGCTGTTTTTGCTCTGCGCTAAACCAGCGACAGCAGGTGCGCCAGAACGGCGTACTGCCGAGTGCGCCAATCAATACGTTGTCGAGTACCGAGAGTCGGTTGACCAGGTTGAATTGCTGGAAGATATAGCCAATCTCGCTGCGGCTGCGGCGAATGTCGCGCGCCAGCTTACCAGCGCGCTGTACGGTGCGGCCCAGCAGTTCGACGTGCGAATCACTGGCGCGATCGGCGCTCATCAGGCCGCTTAAATGGCGCAGCAGCGTGGATTTGCCTGAACCCGACGGCCCCAGCAGGGCGACCATTTCCCCTTTGCCAACTGTAAGGCTAACGGCGTTGAGCGCCGGGTTGTGGTGAAAGGTTTTGCTTAAGTTCTCGACGCGGATGATTGTTTGCATGTTCCGGCCTCCATAAAAATGTGGCTTTATGGTGCCGGGGAAGTGTGACGGTTTGGTTAACGTCAGGTTTCGTTAAGATGAAGAATTGACATAAAAAGCGCGAGCCGCAGACGCGGCTCGGCGAGAGTTACATTTGGTGGGCGACGCCGACCATCCACGGAATGCCGAATTTATCCACCAGCATACCGAAACCGGGCGTCCAGAAGGTGGCCTGCCACGGCATGGTGATGCGCCCGTCCTGGCTTAATGCCTCGAACCAGCTTTTGGCTTCATCAAGGCTGTGACCTGAGAGACTGAGCGCATAACCGTGATGGGCCGGCACGGTTTCAGATGTGCCGTCGCTCATCATCAACTCGCTGCCGCCGACGCGTACTGTGGCGTGCAAAATCGCGTCTGGTGGCATACTGGCAGGCGCGCAGCCCTCCTGTTGCTCACCGCTTTCCTGCGGTGGCATTTCGGCAAAGGTCATTGAGAAGAGGACTTCTGCGCCCAGGGTCTGCTGGTAAAAGGCGATGGCTTCCCGACAGTTGCCAGGAAAGAAAATATAGGGATTGAGTGCCACGATGGTCACCTCGCATAAGGGTACAACGTTAGCATGGCAAACGTTGCTGTCCTAAGCCAGGCGCGTAAGGGGATTTTATTTACTGTTATGAATGCGCAAATATCTGCGCGGGTGCGTAGTGAGCGTTGTTCACGTTCAGGTGGGCGATAATAATAATGCCGAACAGCCCGAACAGCAATATCATAACTTACATTACTCTCAGGGATCACATTCATAAAAAGAAGCAGTGGAGTGACTGTCTATAATACAAATCTG
>JALAGK010000419.1 GCA_022712475.1 Enterobacteriaceae bacterium | reverse complement strand
GGGTTCGCACACCGGGAAGCACAGGCTTTTTTAGCGGCCACCACGCGCGCCGTTTATACCGACAGACAGGATAAAAAGCAAAATAAAATACGTAAGATCGACGACAATGCCAGTCCGGTTAGTTGGGAAAATGTTTATCACAATGTGTCCTGCATCAAAAATCACTGGAAATCCGCTCATGGATTAACCTAAAATAGACGTCCAGAAGTTAATCCATCCATACTGATTAACATTCAGACTGCCTGTGGTTTTTACCTACACAAAACTCTTTTCCCGGCACCTTCGGCCGTGAGGGTTTTCTGATATCGCAGTCCATCTCACTGATTTCCTTTAGGGTGAAGAGAACATGGCTAAACACCTTTTTACGTCCGAGTCTGTATCAGAAGGGCATCCCGATAAAATTGCTGACCAAATCTCCGATGCGGTGCTCGACGCCATTCTGGAGCAGGACCCGAAAGCACGCGTTGCCTGTGAGACCTACGTAAAAACAGGAATGGTGCTGGTCGGCGGTGAAATCACCACCAGCGCGTGGGTCGACATTGAAGAAATTACCCGCAAAACCGTGCGTGAAATCGGCTACGTACATTCCGATATGGGCTTTGACGCCAACTCCTGCGCAGTACTGAGCGCTATCGGTAAGCAATCTCCTGACATCAACCAGGGTGTTGACCGTGCCGATCCGCTGGAGCAAGGTGCGGGCGACCAGGGTCTGATGTTTGGTTACGCCACCAACGAAACCGACGTGCTGATGCCAGCACCGGTGACCTACGCGCACCGCCTGGTACAACGCCAGGCCGAAGTGCGTAAAAACGGCACGTTACCGTGGCTGCGCCCGGATGCGAAAAGCCAGGTCACCTTCCAGTATGACAGCGGCAATATTGTCGGTATTGATGCCGTAGTGCTCTCCACTCAGCATGCCGAAGATATCGACCAGAAATCGCTTCAGGAAGCGGTGATGGAAGAAATCATTAAGCCGGTACTTCCAACCGAATGGCTGAACCCGGCCACTAAATTCTTCATCAACCCGACCGGTCGCTTTGTTATCGGTGGGCCGATGGGGGACTGCGGCCTCACCGGGCGTAAAATCATCGTGGATACCTACGGCGGCATGGCGCGCCACGGCGGCGGCGCATTCTCAGGCAAAGACCCGTCCAAAGTGGACCGTTCTGCCGCCTACGCCGCACGCTATGTGGCGAAAAATATCGTCGCTGCCGGTCTTGCCGACCGTTGTGAAATCCAGGTCTCTTACGCCATTGGCGTTGCCGAACCGACTTCCATCATGGTGGAAACCTTTGGCACCGAGAAAATCGCCCCGGAGCAGCTGACTCTGCTGGTGCGTGAGTTCTTTGATTTGCGTCCTTATGGACTGATTCAGATGCTGGACCTGCTGCATCCTATCTACAAAGAGACGGCTGCTTATGGTCACTTCGGTCGTGAGCACTTCCCGTGGGAAAAAACCGACAAAGCAGAGCAGCTGCGCGAGGCCGCTGGTCTGAAGTAAGTTTTCCTCCCTGCAGAAAAGGCCAGCATATGCTGGCCTTTTCTGTATCTGCACCACACCTCAATATTCTTCTCGTTACCTTGTCTTACCGTTCATGGATATCCCCGTACAGTTAAGCAATACCGTCGCCCACCTGGAGCATTCTGATAATCGTAGCCATACCGCCTTATACCCGTCTTCATACCGTAAGCAGACTATAGTTATTGCTTTGCCAGGACCGGGAGTGGCTTCTCCTTAAAGCCCTTTCATCGCCGTGATCTAACTTAAAAATGTAATCGATTACACAAGTAAGTATGGGGTATACATGGCAGCACAGGAAAAAAATGGAAAAGTAGCAAATAGTGTTACATCACCATTCAACTTCTTCTGAAATCCTGCCACCGCTAATGATATATGTAGCGATAAGCAACTGTTTTATCACACCATATTGTAACGCTCATGAAGAGGTGTGATGTAATCGATTACACCATTGTGATTATCATCACATAAATTTACCTGGCACTCACCTACCCTTAACATCTTAAAACGTGATAATCCAAACGGAGAGCCGCATGCCTGACAATAAGAAACAGGGGAATTCCAACAGGGCCATGACATTTTTTGTCTGCTTTCTCGCCGCCCTCGCGGGATTGTTGTTCGGCCTTGATATTGGCGTGATTGCGGGTGCGCTACCCTTCATCGCCCAGGATTTTCAAATAACTGCACATGAACAGGAGTGGGTCGTCAGCTCCATGATGTTTGGTGCAGCTGTCGGCGCTGTCGGCAGCGGCTGGTTGTCGTTTCGTCTCGGACGCAAGTACAGCCTGATGATTGGAGCAATATTATTCGTCATCGGCTCACTGGCCTCCGCCTTCGCTCCAAATTCCGAAGTACTGATTATCTCACGTGTGTTACTCGGCCTGGCGGTTGGGATTGCGTCGTACACCGCTCCGCTTTATCTGTCTGAGATTGCTCCCGAGCGCATCCGCGGCAGTATGATTTCCATGTATCAGTTGATGATAACCATCGGGATCCTCGGCGCCTACCTTTCCGATACCGCTTTTAGCTATAGCGGTTCGTGGCGTTGGATGCTGGGTGTTATCACTATTCCGGCTATCCTGCTGCTGGTTGGTGTGTTCTTTTTGCCAGATAGCCCACGCTGGTTTGCTGCCAAACGTCGCTTCCATGACGCCGAGCGCGTGCTGCTGCGCCTGCGTGACACCAGCGCAGAAGCCAAACGCGAGCTCGACGAAATTCGTGAAAGTTTGCAGGTTAAGCAAAGCGGCTGGACGCTGTTTCGTGAAAACAGCAACTTCCGTCGTGCGGTGTTTTTGGGCGTACTGTTACAGGTGATGCAACAGTTCACCGGAATGAACGTCATCATGTACTACGCACCAAAGATTTTTGAAATTGCAGGCTACAGCAACACAACCGAGCAAATGTGGGGCACCGTGATTGTTGGTTTAACCAACGTGCTGGCTACCTTCATTGCCATTGGTCTGGTGGACAGATGGGGGCGTAAGCCCACGCTGGTACTGGGGTTTCTGGTGATGGCAGTCGGCATGGGTACACTTGGCACCATGATGCACATTGGTATTTCTTCCCCTGGGGCACAGTACTTTGCCGTCGCCATGTTACTGATGTTTATTGTTGGCTTTGCCATGAGTGCTGGTCCGCTAATTTGGGTGCTGTGCTCCGAAATCCAGCCGCTTAAAGGGCGTGATTTTGGCATCACCTGCTCAACGGCCACGAACTGGATTGCCAATATGATTGTGGGCGCGACCTTCCTGACCATGCTCAATACGCTAGGCAACGCCACCACGTTCTGGGTTTATGCAGGCCTGAACCTGTTCTTTATTATTCTGACCCTGGCGCTGGTGCCAGAAACGAAGCATGTCTCTCTGGAACACATTGAACGCAATTTGATGAAAGGACGTCCGTTGCGAGAAATTGGCTCCAGTCACTAAATGACTTTCCCAGGAGCTGTCCACACAGCTCCTGTTTTCTTCAGACGCTATGCACAGC
>JALAGK010000040.1 GCA_022712475.1 Enterobacteriaceae bacterium | reverse complement strand
TACCAGAGGTGCTCGGCCTGAGCGACCGCGTGCTGGTGATGCACGAAGGGGAAATCAAAGCCAATCTGATTAACCGCGACCTCACCCAGGAACAGGTGATGGAAGCGGCACTGCGGAGTGACCACCATGTCGAAAAGCAATCCGTCTGAACTCAATTTGACTCCGGCCCTGCCTACCTCCGGCAGCTGGCTGAAAAATCTCAAGCCGCAGGTGTTTGTGATGATTCTGGCGGTCATCGCCATCATGCTGTTCTTTACTTTCATGACCGATGGCGCTTACTTAAGCGCGCGCAATATCTCCAACCTGCTGCGCCAGACCGCCATCACCGGTATTCTCGCCGTCGGCATGGTGTTTGTGATTATCAGTGCCGAAATTGACCTCTCGGTTGGCTCTATGATGGGCCTTCTGGGCGGTGCAGCGGCAATATTTGACGTCTGGCTTGGTTGGCCGCTGCCGCTCACCGTCGTGGTGACGCTGGCGCTGGGGCTGCTGCTCGGCGCGGGGAACGGCTGGTGGGTGGCGTACCGTAAGGTACCGTCTTTTATCGTCACGCTCGCCGGGATGCTGGCATTTCGCGGCGTACTGGTGGGCATTACCAACGGCACCACCGTCGCCCCTACCTCAACTGCCATGTCGCAAATCGGCCAAAGCTACCTGCCTGACGGCATCGGTTTTACCCTCGGCGTGCTGGGACTGATGGCGTTCGCTGCCTGGCAATGGCGTGGGCGCGCCCGTCGTCAGGCGCTGGGTCTCGACACACCAGCGGCCAGCGGCGCGGTGGGCAAGCAGGCCGTTATCGCCATACTGTTGCTGGGTGCCATCTGGCTGCTAAACGACTATCGCGGCGTCCCAACGCCCGTGCTGGTGCTGGCGTTGCTGCTGCTCGGCGGCATGTTTATGGCAACACGCACCGCGTTTGGTCGGCGTATCTACGCTATCGGCGGCAATATTGAGGCCGCCAGGCTATCCGGCATTAACGTGGAGCGCACCAAACTCGCGGTATTCGCACTCAACGGACTTATGGTGGCTATCGCCGGGTTGATTCTCAGCTCTCGCCTTGGCGCAGGCTCACCGTCTGCCGGAAATATTGCCGAGCTGGATGCTATTGCCGCCTGTGTGATTGGCGGCACCAGCCTCGCAGGCGGCATCGGCAGCGTAGCCGGTGCGGTGATGGGCGCATTTATTATGGCCTCGCTGGATAACGGTATGAGCATGATGGATGTGCCCACATTCTGGCAGTACATCGTAAAGGGAGCCATTTTACTGCTCGCCGTCTGGATGGACTCTGCCACGCGCCGACGTGCCTGAGCGATAGCAGCAACAACGTGCGGGCGCCGCGCCACGGATGTCGCCAGGTTGTGCTATTGAATTCTCTCACTCATCTGCAGGTATACAACACATATGTTTGAGAAACGTCATCGCATCACGCTGTTATTTAATGCCAATAAAGCCTACGACCGCCAGCTGGTCGAAGGCGTTGGCGAATATTTACAGGCCTCACAGTCCGAATGGGACATCTTTATGGAGGAGGATTTCCGCACCCGCATCAATAACATCCAAAAGTGGCTGGGCGACGGCGTTATCGCGGATTTTGACGACCCGGAGATTGAAGCGCTGCTCACAGGCACCAACGTACCGCTGGTGGCCGTGGGCGGCTCTTATCACGACCTCACGCACTATCCGCCGGTGCATTACATCGCAACCGATAACTTCGCGCTGGTGCAAAGCGCGTTCCTGCATCTTAAAGAAAAGGGGCTGCATCGCTTTGCGTTCTACGGCCTGCCCGCCTCCAGCGGCAAGCGCTGGGCGGCAGAGCGCGAATACGCGTTTCGCCAGCTGGTCGCAAAAGAGCAGTACAAAGGCGTGGTGTACCAGGGCCTGGAAACCGCTCCTGAGCACTGGCAGCACGCCCAGAACCGCCTGGCCGACTGGCTGCAAACGCTGCCGCCACAAACGGGCATTATTGCCGTGACCGACGCTCGCGCCCGCCACCTGCTGCAGGCGTGCGAGCATTTACATATTCCGGTGCCGGAAAAACTGTGTGTGATAGGTATCGATAACGAAGAGTTGAGTCGCTATCTGTCGCGCGTAGCGCTCTCTTCAGTGGCGCAGGGTGCACGTCAGATGGGCTACCAGGCAGCACGGCTCTTACACCAGCTGCTGGCCGGTCAACCTCTGGCACTGCAGCGTATTCTGGTCCCGCCGGTAAGCGTTGTGGCGCGCCGTTCTACGGACTACCGTTCGCTGCGCGATCCGGCGGTCATCCAGGCCATGCACTTTATCCGCAATCATGCCTGCAAGGGCATCAAAGTTGAGCAGGTTCTGGACGCTGTAGGCATCTCCCGCTCCAATCTTGAAAAACGCTTTAAGGAGGAGTCCGGCGAAACCATTCATGCCGCGATTCACGCGCAAAAACTGGAAAAAGCGCGCAGTCTGCTGATCTCAACCACGCTGCCCATCAATGAAATTTCACAAATGTGCGGTTATCCATCCCTGCAATATTTCTATTCGGTATTTAAAAAAAGCTACGACCGTACGCCACGGGAGTATCGCGACAGCGCTGCAATAACAGGTTCGCGCGCCTGAGAGTGGGATTAGCCTTTGTGCAAAGTAAAGGCCACAAACGCAGCATAAAAAAATGCCGGGCAGCGTGGGCTGTCCGGCATTTTTTTAGCTGTGTTGTTATCAGTTCACAGCGGTCATCAGATGCTTGTTACCCTGATACATGGTCAGCAGGAAGTTGTTGTAGCTCGCCCCTTTGGTCGAGTACCCCTTCAGCTTGTGGATCATGTTGCTCGCCGTCAGCTCCTGGTCGGCCTTGCGCAATTGCGCGCGGGAGCTTCGGAATGACTTGTACGCCGGATGGGTGTTCAGGTTATTCACGTAAGCATTCACCGACTCATTGACTGAGGTGAAATGCAGATAGCCTTTCACCTTGCCAGGTTCACTGTTACAGCTGCTGCGCGAGCACTTCATACCAAACAGATTGGTATTGGTGCGCGCAAGCTTCGACGTTCCCCAGCCGCTTTCCGCTGCCGCCATGGTCGCAACCATGCTGCTCGGGATAATATCCACACGCTCCAGTAAAGCATTCCACGGGATCTGGCGCGTGTTGCCATTCCAGGACACTTTATAGCGTGAGGCCAGCGTCTGTAAGCGTTGACGTTCAGAAGGCGCCCAGCGACCGTCGTACTGCTTTGAAATCAGCCAGTTGCGATCGGCCGTGATAGCGGCGTTCTGCTTAGAAATGTAAGGCATAACAGTCCGGAGAAATGCTTTTTTCCTTTTCGTTCCGGAAGGGTATTGTCGCAAGTCAGGAAGTGAACTGCTTACACTATTGCGAGAATACTCTTTTTTACTGCTGGCTAACAATTTGCCGTTACTGTGCGTTGTTAGGGATGTATGACTCGTTTTTTCCGTCGCATGCTTTGTTGCCAGAACCTCTCCTGAGAAACCCAGCGTTAGCGACATGAGTAACACAGCCCCGAACGATCGGTAGCGTGTTGATATCATTATCTCTCCTGGTTGGATGCGGTGCTAAACAGCAGCCACAACTATCACCATGAAATAACTCATGGTGCACAGATAGTATCAAAAATACCCACTTTGCACAGTAAATGAATAGACCAATTCCGAAATCTTATCGCGCCCCTGAGACATGAATCAGACTAAAACACTAATTAATTAGTAAGTTAGCCAGATAAACCCTATGAAAACAGGATCCCTCACTCAGCCTTACCCCTGCGCCCCTTTTTCACGGCTTCAGGATGAGCATTTTACGTACTACTCGTGCCAGACTCTTAAAAAAACACTACAGGAATAAACAGCATGAAATCTCTGGCCCTCTCACTCCTGTTGTTCCCGGGCCTGGTGCTGGCGCAGTGGTCTGCACCTGGTCTGCCGCCCTTTAGCGAACACAGCCCCGGCGTTTTCACTACTAATGCAAAGCTCGCGAAGGGTACGCTTCCTTTAACACTCCGTTTTGACCAACAGTGCTGGCAACCCGCAGAAGCCATAAAACTCAACCAGATGCTGTCACTCGCCCCCTGTAAAGGTGATGCGCCAGGCTGGCGGCTTTTTCGCGACGGTGTTTATCACATTGCGCTTGATACCCGCTCCGGTACGCCGACGCTGCGCCTGTCGGTGCAAAGCGCGCAGGATGCGCCAGCCGCCGCTGTTGCACAGTGCGTAAAGTGGGACGGCAAACCCATCACGGTTAACGTTAGCCAGAGCTTTAGCGAGGGCAATCACGTGCGCGATTTCTACAGCGGCCAGACGGCGCAGGTTAAAAACGGCAGCGTAACGCTACTGCCTGCACCGGAAAGCCACGGGCTGCTGTTGCTGGAGAGTGTCAGCACCGACTCTCCCGCGGCCTTCTCCTGGCAAAACGCAACCGTCTACTTTGTGCTGACCGACCGTTTCGCCAACGGCAATCCGGATAATGACCGCAGCTATGGCCGCAAGCCGGACGGCAGGGAGGAAATCGGCACTTTTCATGGTGGCGACCTCGCGGGACTGACGCAAAAGATCGACTATCTGCAACAGCTTGGCGTCAACGCGCTGTGGATTAGCTCGCCGCTGGAGCAAATTCACGGCTGGGTTGGCGGCGGTGAGAAAGGTGACTTCCCGCACTACGCCTACCACGGCTATTACCCGCTTGACTGGACCCGGCTTGATGCCAACATGGGCAGTGAAGCAGACCTGCGCAAGCTGGTCGATGAAGCGCACCGGCGCGGCATTCGTGTGCTGTTTGACGTGGTGATGAACCATGCCGGTTACGCCACCCTTGCGGACATGCAGGAGTTTCACTTCGGCGCGCTGTGGCTTGATGGCGAAGCTCAAGAAAAAACCCTCGGAACACGCTGGACCAACTGGCAACCGGGCCCTGGTCAGAGCTGGCACAGCTTCAATGACTACATCAACTTTGGTGACAAAGCCGCATGGGATAAGTGGTGGGGCAAAGCCTGGATCCGTACCGATATTGGTGATTACGACAATCCCGGTTTTGACGACCTTACGATGTCGCTGGCGTTTTTACCGGATATAAAAACTGAATCCATGCAGCCATCCGGCCTGCCGCATTTCCTGCGCAACAAGTCCGATACTGCGGCGCAGGCAATAGACGGGTTTACACCGCGTGACTATATCGTCCACTGGCTCACGCGCTGGGTGCGTGACTTTGGTATTGATGGCTTTCGCGTGGATACCGCCAAACATGTAGAAAAGGCCAGTTGGCTCGCGCTGAAAAACGAGGCAAACACCGCACTGGCAGCCTGGAAACAGGCTAATCCGGACAAGAAACTCGACGATGCACCATTTTGGATGACCGGTGAAGCCTGGGGCCACGGCGTGATGCGCAGCGACTATTACGACAGCGGCTTTGATGCCATGCTCAACTTTGACTACCAGCAGCAAGCGGCAGAGGCGGTGGATTGTATCGCCAAAATGGACGCCAACTGGCAGCAAATGGCCGATAAGTTGCAGCATTTTAACGTACTGAGTTATATCTCCTCTCATGACACACGGCTTTTCCGTGAAGGTGGCGCACGCGCGGCTGAACTGCTGCTGTTGGCCCCTGGTGCGGTACAAATCTTTTACGGCGATGAAACCCTGCGCCCCTTTGGGCCAACAGGCTCTGACCCACTGCAAGGCACCCGCTCACCGATGAACTGGGCCGACGCCAACACATCTCAGGCCACCACGCTCGCACACTGGCGCAAGCTGGCACAATTCCGCGCCCGCCATCCGGCCATTGGCGCAGGCCAGCATCTGCCGCTCAGGGTCGAGCAGGGCTACGGCTTTAGCCGCCATCAGGGGGAAGACAACGTGGTCGTAATACAGGCTACGGCACGTTAATCTTCACGGCTCCCAGGCACCTGCACGCCGGGGAGCCTTGCTGCTCTATGCGCGCGGCAGGCCCAGCGCATCATGATGTCCCTCGCCCCGGTCCCCGGACACGCCTCCCGGCAGCATAAAATGCTGCCGAATTAGCGTTCAGGCCAGACAACCACACAAAATCATGAGCGAACGCCGGTTTGCACCGCGCAGGCTCTGGCGTTATGGTGAGCCTCTTATAACCACTCACCGACAGATTTACCGCTATGACGTTTTCACTTTTCGGCGACAAATTTACCCGCCATTCAGGCATTACGCGCCTGATGGAAGATCTCAACGACGGCCTGCGTACCCCCGGCGCTATCATGCTCGGTGGCGGTAACCCGGCCAAAATTCCAGCGATGGAAGAATATTTCCAGGGACTGCTGGCCGAGATGCTCGCCAACGGTAAAGTGACCGACGCGCTGTGTAACTACGATGGCCCGCAAGGAAAAAATGATTTTCTGATTGCGCTGGCCGACATGCTGCGTGAAACGCAGGGCTGGGATATTGGACCACAGAATATTGCACTGACTAATGGCAGTCAGAGCGCATTTTTCTACCTGTTTAATCTGTTCGCAGGCCGCATGGCCGATGGCAGCAGCAAGAAAGTGTTGTTCCCCCTGGCACCAGAGTATATTGGCTATGCAGATGCAGGCTTGGAAGACGATCTGTTCGTCTCCACGCGCCCGAATATCGAGCTGCTACCAGACGGGCAGTTTAAGTACCACGTGGACTTCGAACACCTGCATATCGGCGAAGATACCGGCATGATCTGTGTTTCTCGCCCGACGAACCCAACAGGCAATGTCATCACTGACGACGAGTTGCGTAAGCTCGACGGGCTTGCCAACCAGTACGGTATCCCGCTGGTTATTGATAACGCCTACGGCCTGCCGTTCCCGGGTATTATCTTTAGCGAGGCCTGCGCGCTGTGGAACCCGAATATTATTCTGTGCATGAGCCTGTCGAAGCTGGGCCTGCCGGGCAGCCGCTGCGGCATTATCATCGCCAGTGAGAAAATCATCTCTGCTATCAGTAATATGAACGGCATTGTCAGTCTGGCGCCTGGCGGCATTGGTCCTGCTATCGCCTGCGAGATGATTAAGCGCAAAGACATGCTGCGCCTGTCAGAAACAGTGATTAAGCCCTTCTACCAGCAGCGCGTACAGGAAACCATTGCCATTCTGCGCCGCTACCTGCCTGCCGAGCGCTGCCTGATTCACAAACCGGAAGGCGCGATTTTCCTGTGGTTGTGGTTTAAGGACCTGCCGATTTCAACTGAACTGCTGTACCAGCGCCTGAAGGCGCGCGGCGTGCTGATGGTGCCAGGCAATCACTTCTTCCCTGGTCTTGAAAAACCGTGGCCGCACACGCAGCAGTGTATGCGCATGAACTATGTGCCGGAACCGGAAAAAATTGAAGCAGGTGTGAAAATCCTGGCCGAAGAAATTGAGCGCGCCTGGCGCGAGGCAGACTGAGCGGCATGCCGCGGTACGAGCCGCGGCGCGCAATCAGGCAAATTCCCCCAGCGCCGCGCGGCGGCGCTTCTCCACGCCGCTGCTGTGCAGCGTGCGGCCATCCATACAGCACAGCGCCCCTGTCGGGCAAGCCGCCACACAGGCTGGTCCGGCGCTGCGGTGCTGGCACAGGTCGCATTTCACCACGTTTACTGGCGCAATATCACTGTGCGCCGTCACAATATCAATAGCGCCAAACGGGCAGGCCATCATACAACTTTTGCAGCCAATGCAGTTTGCCTCGCGGATTTGCACCGCATCGTTCTCTATCACCAGCGCGCCCGAGGGGCACACGCCTACGCATGGCGCGTCTTCGCAGTGGCGGCAGGCAACGGCGGTAGAAACGTAGCTGCCTTTAATAATGCGGATACGCGGTGTAAACGTGCGTGCGCTAACAGTGCTGCTTTGTGCATCCTGGTGGGCCATCACGCAGGCCACCTCGCAGGTGCGACAGCCAATACACTTTGCAGCATCCGCAAGAATAAAGCGGTTCATGGTCCTTATCCCTCTGGCTTCCTTAACTGAAGAGTTTCACCTTAACCGCGAAGTTGCGCAAAGATATTGATCCCGCATCAGCCCGTTACGATTCAGCTGCAAAACAGACAATGTCCCCAGGCGGGTAAAGCATCATCCGTGACCCATTACTCACCCGGGCATTTATTGTCTGGCGCGCTGGACATAGCGTTTATGACAAAAAATTAAAGCCCGCGAATAAATATACAGCGACAAAGTAAAGAGTATTCCTCGCCAGTAAAACACCATGCCCCCTTGTGAACGCAGGCCGAATAAATGTGGCCTGGGCTCTTTCGACACTTTTTCACTTTGAGCGGACAACTGATACGCATCGCGCAATGCTTTTAGCGCCTCCCGACGTATCGGGCTTTTTACTCATAACACTTCACCAC
>JALAGK010000418.1 GCA_022712475.1 Enterobacteriaceae bacterium | reverse complement strand
TTGATAATCAGTCCGGCCTGAATAAGGTCGGGAAACTGACTATCAGATGATTACATTTTCCAGCATCAAACCCTCGGTACGAGTAGAAAGGTAGTTACGGGGCGGATGATAACACACAGATTTATCCTGAAAACAGGAGGGCTTAAAAAAATGTGATCTGCTGCGGTAAATGAGGATGAGCTGCGCAACCGTCCGACTGCCAGGCCGAAGGCAACATACACCACGCTGATTTTAGCCAGCGCATCCACACGCGCGGATCCTCATCATGGAGATCAACGACAAAATGCGTAGCGTTTGAATAGGTGGTGCAGGACGTCACTACGCCAGCATCAATGTCGCAATCCCGATATCCCTCTTCGGTGAGTACAGGAAATTTTCTGACGCTTGCCAGGGTTTCGCAATAGATAGCGCTGCCCGCCTGGATATAACAATGACGATAACCGTCATCACGGTAAACAGGGATATTGGAAGCAATAGCGATAACTTCACTACATTGCATTAGCTGGCCCTGATAAATATCGCAAAATTTGAATGTGGCGAATGCACTGGCGGGCATCATGAATAGCAATGCCAGGCAGTGACTGAATATTTTCACGTGCGTGTTATTCCTGGATTATATTGAAGTGCTGTTACAAAAACGATTGCGGATATTCAAAATCACAACAGGTTGATATTTCAGTACTCAGAAAGCACGTCGGCATAGGCAATAATTTCTTCACCTGTTTTGCCTGCCAGCGCCCTTTTTAGCTGTTCTTCGATAACGGCAGATTCGTTCTTTACCCCGGCGCGGGTAAGGGTTTCTGCACTGATTTGACTCAGCGTAATCGTGTTAATAGCATCATCAAAAAGAGGCTGTTTCTCCTGCGCCAACGTGTCCCGGACTATCTGAATAGAACGCGCGAGCGCTTTATCACTTGATACATCAATTTTAGGGTCACCGCATGCAACCAAAAATAAAGACGGCACGGCGATGCCGAGTATTTTTTTCATGCCTGTATCCGAAAAGGATAAATCGGAGGCTATCCTAACAGCCTGGAGCATGATAACAACCGCTAAAATGCCCGCGCTGGTTAATCATTAATCTTATTTCGCCCTGACCGATAATTTTAGGAGCCTTCTAATCAAAGGGAATGGGTTTAGCATATTGGTAATGTACGAAAACAGCATCTGGGACAGGGTTAATACCAGTGATTTGATTTTACTTATCACCATATCCGTTTTTTCGCTAAGCAAGCGCGTTATTGTTCTTTCATTTCCATAAGTCGGCTTTGTTATCCTGGGCTCCATCGCTTAGGGATGGAAAACAAAGATGAAGAATAAATTACTTAGCATGCTTGCAGCCCTCACCCTTTCTGCCTCAGTCAGCCTGGTACAGGCACAGACCGCACCAGAGACCGTCAATATCGGCTATCAGAAAGCCAATATTTTCGCGCTGCTGAAATACCGGGGCAGTCTTGAGGCGCGTTTTAAAACTCAGGGGACGCGCGTGCGTTGGATTGAGTTCCCCGCAGGTCCGCAGATGCTTGAAGGGCTCAATGTAGGCAGCATAGATTTAGCCGCCACGGGGGATGCGCCGCCCGCTTTTGACCAGGCGGCGCAGGCTGAACTCGTGTACCTCGCCCACTCGCCCGCCAACCCTAAAACGGAGGCGATTGTGGTGGCAGAAAACTCACCGGTAAAGTCAGTTGCTGAACTGAAAGGCAAACGCGTTGCGCTCAATAAAGGTTCTGACGTGAACTATCTTCTGGTCCGTGCGCTGGAACAGGCCGGGCTGAGCTACAAAGACATCACGCCGGTTTACCTGCCACCTGCTGATGCGCGAGCGGCTTTTCAGCGCGGTGCGGTGGATGCCTGGGTTATCTGGGATCCGTATCTGGCAGAAGTCGAAACCACGCTTAAAGCGCGTCAGATCCGTAACGCCGAAGGACTGGTGCCGCATTACACTTTCTTTCTGTCCAGCCGCCGCTTTGCCGACACTTACCCACAGACCGCAGTCAACATCATTGATGAACTCACGCGGTTAAGTCAGTGGGCCAACCAGAACCGCGATGAGGCTGCTGGCGTTCTGTCTGGCTCTACCGGCCTGTCGGCCGCCATATGGCAGCGTGCGCTGGCGCGTATGCCATTTGGCGCACAGCGCATGACGCCTGAAGTGTTCAGGGAACAGCAGGCACTTGCAGATACATTTACCCGTATTAGGCTGTTACCGGTGAAAGTGAATGTCAGCACGGCCACCTGGTCACAGGATAAAAAGTAACAGCACGACGGATAGACATACGGGCCGCCAGCAGGCCCGCTTTGGTTATTCCGTTAGCCGAGTCGAAAAACGTCCTGACTGAAGGCCCTGTTTATTCCGACGTCTGTGCCAGTAGTGCAAACAGTTTACCTTCAAAGGTTTCACTTACAGGCCAGCTGTCAGCATCCACACCTTCAGGTCGCTGAAAACCTGCCTCGTTAAGCAGTTGCCGGTATTCATCGTCACGCCAGGCCGTCATCTGGCTACCAAAGCGCAACACCTCGCCCTGCTCTTCAATCACCCAAAACCGCGTTGAACTGGTAGCGGCGTCTTCGTCCCATTCATGTTCAGTTAAAAGCAGATGTGGGCGCGCTAAAAACAGCCCCTGGGGACAGCGCTGCCATTGCGGGGATGCCTGTCCCTGGCGTTTGACTTCATCCCAGGTATGCACTTCAAGCAACAGTTGGCCACCGGGCGCAAGCCACTGACGACAGCGCGCAAGCAGGTTTTTTATCTCTGTAGCACTGAATACGTTCAACTCACCAAAGGTCATCATGATGAAATCAAACTGACGCTCGGGGATATAGTTGCGCACATCCTGTTGCTGGTAGTGAATGTCGAGTTCACAGGCTAATGCCTGTTCGCGTGCATAGTTGATGGCCGCGGGCGAAAAATCGATTCCCGTGCAGCGAAAACCGCGCTGCGCCAGGCGCTGGGCGTACAGACCCGGCCCACAGCCAAGATCCAGTACGCTCGCCGCAGGTTTAAGTTGGCGCACAATCCATTCAATCTGGCGTTCAATCACCGGCAACCGACGGCTGGCCCAGTCATGCTCCTGAGACAAGTGGTTTTCCAGCATGCGCTGGCTGAATGCGGGGTCGTCCCAGGGTATTTTTCTTTCACTATCCGCAAGTATCGTGGCGCTGCGGTTAAAAATAAGCGTACTGATATCCATAACGTGGTTCCTGGTTATGAGTCCTTTTATGATGTCCGGGCATCATCTTGTGGCGATAAAACGTACGCGAA
>JALAGK010000417.1 GCA_022712475.1 Enterobacteriaceae bacterium | reverse complement strand
TATATACCTCGGTCGAAACCGAAAGTTTTAGCGGATATATCTGGCCGGAACTGCTGGCTGTGCACCCGGATGTTAAACCGATTGAGCGTACATCAATGAATTCCTGGGAAGACGCGAAGTTTGTTGAAGCCGTGAGGGCAACCGGGCGCAAGAAGCTGATTATCTCGGCGCTGTGGACCGAAGTTTGCCTGACCTTTCCTGCACTGATGGCGCTGGATGAAGGTTTTGACGTCTATGTGGTGACCGATACGTCAGGCGGCACTTCGGTGGATGCCCATGAACGTGCTATTGACCGCATGGTGCAGGCAGGTGCGGTGCCTGTCACCTGGCAACAGGTGCTGCTGGAATACCAACGCGACTGGTCGCGTAAAGAAACTTACGACGCAGTGATGAATCTGGTACGTGAGCACAGCGGTGCATACGGCATGGGCGTTGACTACGCTTACACCATGGTGCACCACGCCGAGGCGCGTAAAAAATAATTCTCCAGGCGGGGTAAGGCCCCGCCTGAATTTTCATTCGGGACGGCCAACTATGGTGCAGAACAAGCATGTCACGCTAGTGATTACCCATACGCTTAAACCCGGGCAGGAGGCAGGTTACGAGGCGTGGCTGGGTCGCATTATGCCGGTAGCGGCAGAGTTTCCTGGCCATCTTGGTGCAAACGTAATACGTCCGGGCGCGGGTATGAGCGAGTGGAATATCGTGATCCGCTTTGACACGCTCGACAACCTTTATGCCTGGACATGCTCATCGCAGCGTAAACAGTTGGTTACTGAGATAGAACCGCTACTCGACGGTGGCGATCGCACAGAAGTGCGCACCGATGCCGCCTTCTGGTTTACCCCGGCAACGCCCCGCGTGCGTCAACCGAAGCGCTGGAAGCAGTTTCTGATTACGTTGCTGGTGATTTTCCCCAGCGCTAACCTGGTTCCCTGGCTTACTGAACACATGTTTGGCGCTCACCGCGACGAAGTTTGGCTCAATCTGCTCAACAACGCTTGCGTGGTGGCGCTGGTGGTCTGGTTCTGGATGCCGATAACCACCCGATTGTTCGCACGCTGGCTCAAAGGGTAGCCATGAATTACAGGAGAGTCACCATGTCTGAAACAGCCTCATTAATATTAACGAACGGCAACGTTCATACGCTGGACAAAGAAAACCCAAGCGCGCAGGCGGTGGCAATAAAAGATGGCAAAATCCTCGCGGTCGGCAGTAACGACGTTGTACTGCGTTTTGCCGGTGAAGGCACGCAGCAGGTGGATTTACAGGGCCAGACGTTGGTGCCGGGACTTAATGACTCACACCTGCACCTGATTCGCGGTGGCTTGAATTACAACCTTGAGTTGCGCTGGGAAGGCGTGCCGTCGCTTGCGGATGCACTGCGCATGCTTAAGGCCCAGGCAGAGCACACGCCGTCGCCGCAGTGGGTGCGAGTGGTGGGTGGCTGGAGTGAGTTCCAGTTTGCCGAGCGCCGGATGCCAACCATTGACGACTTAAACGAGGCTGCGCCAGATACGCCGGTCTTTGTGCTGCACCTGTACGACCGTGCGCTGCTCAACCGTGCTGCCCTCAAGGCTGTGGGTTACACCCGCGAGACGCCCAATCCGCCCGGTGGCGAGATTGTCCGCGACGGTAACGGCAATCCGACCGGGATGCTGATTGCAAAGCCAAACGCCACCATCCTGTATGCGACGCTGGCAAAAGGGCCGAAGCTGCCGCTACAGGCGCAGGTCAACTCCACGCGTCAGTTTATGCGCGAGCTGAACCGGCTAGGCCTGACCAGCGCGATCGACGCAGGCGGCGGCTCCCAGAGCTATCCGGAGGATTATCAGGTTATCGAGCAGTTGCATGCTGAAAAGCAGATGACCATTCGCATTGCTTATAATTTATTCACTCAACGCCCGCAGCACGAGCTGGAAGACTTTACCACCTGGACCGACATGCTTGAGCCGGGGCAGGGTTCGGATTTTTATCGCGTTAATGGCGCAGGTGAGATGCTGGTGTTCTCTGCCGCCGATTTTGAAGACTTCTTACAGCCACGCCCGGACCTGCCAGAAGGTATGGAAGACGAGCTGGAGCGTGTAGTGCGCCGCCTGGTGGAACACCGTTGGCCGTTCCGTCTGCACGCCACATACGACGAATCCATCAGTCGGATGCTCGACGTCTTTGAAAAAGTAAATCGCGATATCCCCTTTAACGGCCTGCACTGGTTTTTTGACCATGCAGAGACCATTAGCGACCGTAATATCGAGCGCGTGAAGGCGCTGGGCGGTGGTATTGCGGTACAGCACCGTATGGCGTTTCAGGGTGAGTATTTTGCTGACCGTTATGGCAAAGAGGCGCTTAAACACACGCCGCCGGTTGCAAAAATGCTGGCGCAGGAGGTTCCGGTTGGGCTGGGAACGGATGCCACACGCGTGGCGAGCTACAATCCGTGGACCGCGCTGTACTGGCTGGTGAGTGGGCGCACGGTTGGTGGAATGGTGATGTACGATGAAAACAACCGTCTGCCGCGCGATGTTGCGTTGGAGCTGTGGACGGCGGGCAGCGCCTGGTTTTCCAGCGAGCAGGGCAAGAAAGGGCGGATTGCTGCCGGGCAACTGGCAGACATGGTGGTGCTTTCCAAAGACTATTTCAGCGTACCGGAGCAGGAAATTAAGGATATCGAGTCCGTGCTGACGCTGGTGGACGGGCGCGTGGTATACGCCGCAGGGTGTTTTTCGCCGCTGTCGCCGCCGCCGATCCCGGTTTTGCCAGAGTGGTCACCGGTGGCTACCGTTCCTGGTCATTATCGCGCCGCGCCGCCGCACGCGAGTCGCGCCGTGTTTGCCCAGACGGTACACCAGTGCTGCGGCAGCTGCGGCGTGCATGGTCATCAGCATGACATCGCCCGCCGTTCGGCGATTGCGGTTTCTGACGACGGGGCTTTCTGGGGAGCGCTGGGCTGTTCCTGCTTTGCTTTTTGACGTCATCTGACAGAGCACCCGCTGCGGCGGGTGCTTTTTTGTGAGTAAGAGGGGGCGTTTGAACACACTTTAATGCTGTGGTTTAAAGATTTCCTTATTGCCACTTTCGATATGGTTTTTTCTTCTGCTACAGTGCGACACTCGGTTTGAGGAAATGAGGTTCTCATGGATGGGATTGTCGCACTGGCAGGGCTTGTACTGTTCTTTGTGCTGATTGTTGTACCTGTCGTGGCTTTTCGGGCTAACGGGCGCAGCCAGGAGCTGGAAAGCGAGCTCAAAAGAATGCGTGCCGAAATGGCAGCGTTGCGCGACTGCCTGGAGAGTCTCCCGGACTCGGTGTGGCAGAGCGATGCCTCTGGGTCAACCGCGCCAGAGAAGCCTGTAGCGCAGAAAACGCCTGTTGTTGAGCCTGCCAGGAAAGTAGAATCGACAGCGCCGTTTGATGCCTGGTCGACAACACCAGCGGCGCAGAAAGCGCTTACGACTAAGCTTGCCTGGGAAGCGGCATCAACAGTGCAGCCCGATGCCTGGTCGGTAAACTATCAGGAACGCGCCACTGAGCCTGCACCTGAGATTGCACCTGAAGAGCGCACCACTGCATTTTCTGAGCGTGTCCTTGATGCGCACGGTGTTGTCGTTCCTGAACCTGCTCCCGAAGCACATAGCGGCGCACTGCCTGAACACGCCTTTGAACAGCACAT
>JALAGK010000416.1 GCA_022712475.1 Enterobacteriaceae bacterium | reverse complement strand
GTCTTCACGCTGGACAACTATGCGCGCCTGCTGGACCCGCTCTATTTTGAAGTGCTGTTGCACTCGCTAAATATGGCGCTCCTGGCAACGCTGGCCTGCCTGCTGCTCGGCTGGCCATTTGCATGGTTTCTGGCAAAGCTACCGGCCAAAATTCGCCCACTAATGCTGTTTCTGCTGATTGTTCCGTTCTGGACCAACTCGTTGATTCGTATCTATGGCCTGAAGATTTTCCTCAGCACCCGTGGTTATCTTAACGAGTTCCTGCTGTGGACCGGGCTTATCGACACCCCCATGCGTATTATGTACACGCCGGGTGCGGTCATTATCGGCCTGGTTTACATTCTGCTGCCTTTTATGGTGATGCCGCTTTATTCGAGCATCGAAAAACTCGACAAGCCACTGCTTGAGGCGGCGCGCGATCTCGGTGCCAGCAAACTGCAGACCTTTATCCGCATTATTATTCCGCTCACGATGCCGGGCATTATCGCCGGATGCCTGCTGGTGATGCTGCCAGCCATGGGACTGTTCTATGTGTCTGACCTGATGGGCGGCTCTAAAAACCTGCTTATCGGCAACGTGATTAAGAGCCAGTTCCTTAATATTCGCGACTGGCCGTTTGGCGCGGCCACCAGCATTACGCTGACTGTCGTGATGGGGCTAATGCTGCTGGTTTACTGGCGCGCCTCGCGTCTGCTCAATAAGAAAGTGGAACTGGAATGATGGGACGCTGGCTTCGCGGCGGCTTTATGTCCGCCATTTACGCCTTTTTATATATTCCGATCGTGATTCTTATCGTGAATTCCTTCAACAGTTCGCGGTTTGGTATCAACTGGCAAGGTTACACCACCAAATGGTATGGCCTGCTGATGAATAACGACAGCCTGTTACAGGCAGCGCGTCACTCGCTTACCATGGCGGTTGTGTCAGCAAGCTTTGCCACGCTCATTGGCTCACTTACGGCAGTGGCGCTTTACCGCTACCGTTTTCGCGGTAAGCCGTTTGTGAGCGGCATGTTATTTGTGGTGATGATGTCGCCCGATATCGTGATGGCGATTTCGCTGCTGGTGTTGTTTATGCTGCTCGGCATCCAGCTTGGCTTCTGGTCGCTGTTGTTCTCGCACATTACCTTCTGTCTGCCGTTTGTGGTGGTGTCCGTATACTCACGCCTCAAGGGGTTTGATGTGCGGATGCTGGAAGCGGCCAAAGATTTGGGGGCCAGCGAGTTCACCATTTTACGCAAAATCATCCTGCCGCTGGCAATGCCTGCCGTGGCAGCGGGTTGGCTACTGAGCTTTACACTCTCAATGGACGACGTGGTGGTCTCATCGTTTGTTACCGGTCCGGGCTATGAGATTTTGCCGCTGAAGATTTACTCCATGGTGAAGGTCGGCGTGTCGCCGGAGGTGAACGCGCTGGCAACCATCCTGATGGTGCTGTCGCTTATACTGGTCATCATAAGCCAGGTCATTGCACGCGATAAAACCAAAAGCCGGGCATAACGGCTGTACACGTAATTACAACCGGCCTGCCCGTCAGGCCAAACTCAGGGGACGTTAGAATGAAAAAATGGTCACGCCACCTGCTGACAGCGGGTGCTCTGGCGCTCGGCATGAGTACCGCTCACGCCAACGACAGCAATACGCTCTACTTCTACAACTGGACCGAGTATGTGCCACCTGGCCTGCTTGAGCAGTTCACCAAAGAGACCGGCATTAAGGTGATTTATTCGACCTATGAGTCGAATGAAACCATGTACGCCAAGCTTAAAACCTATAAAGACAGTGCTTACGATCTGGTGGTGCCATCAACCTACTTTGTCGACAAGATGCGCAAAGAAGGCATGATCCAGAAGATAGACAAAAGTAAGCTCAGCAATTTCGACAATCTCGACCCGGCAATGCTGAACAAGCCGTTTGATCCGAATAATGACTACTCCATTCCGTATATCTGGGGTGCTACGGCCATTGGCGTAAACGGTGAGGCCATCGACCCGTCCAGCGTCACGAGCTGGGCTGACCTGTGGAAGCCCGAATATAAAAACAGCCTGCTTTTGACTGATGACGCACGCGAAGTGTTCCAGGTAGCGCTGCGCAAGCTTGGGCTTTCCGGTAACACCACCGATCCCAAAGAGATTGAAGCGGCCTACAAAGAGCTGCAAAAACTCATGCCAAACGTTGCTGCGTTTAACTCCGATAACCCGGCCAATCCGTATATGGAAGGCGAAGTGAACCTCGGCATGGTCTGGAACGGCTCTGCATGGGTCGCACGCCAGGCGGGCGTACCGCTGGATGTAGTGTGGCCGAAAGAAGGCGGCATCTTCTGGATGGACAGCCTGGCGATTCCGGCGAATGCGAAAAACGTAGAGGGTGCGCTGAAGCTCATTAACTTCCTGCTGCGCCCGGAAGTAGCAAAACAGGTAGCGGAAACCATCGGTTACCCGACGCCAAACCTGGCCGCCCGCAAGCTGTTAGACCCGAAAATCGCCAACGACAAGTCGCTGTATCCTGACCAGCAAACGATTGATAAAGGCGAATGGCAGAATGATGTTGGCGAAGCCAGCGCGCTTTATGAAACGTATTATCAGCGCCTGAAGGCCGGGCGTTAATCACAAAAAGGCGGACCTGATGGCCCGCCTTTTTTACGCTTATTTCCTGAACACTACAGTCCTTTGAGCAGCCTATCAACAAACTCCGGTACCACCTGGCTTGCCAGTCCGTAATGTTTTTCTTCAAACTCGCTGCCAACCTGACTCGGCTCAAGATTCAGCTCTACCGTATGCGCGCCCTGAAGCTTCGCTTCATGGACGAAGCCCGCGGCGGGATAAACGTGCCCTGACGTGCCGATAGCGATAAATACATCCGCCTGGGCCAGCGCCTGGTAAATCTCATCCATACCCAACGGCATCTCACCAAACCACACTACATGCGGGCGCAGCGGCGCTGGAAACTGGCAGCAGTGACAACGCTCGTCCATGCTTACGTCATCTTCCCAAGCAAGCACCTGGCCGCTTTGGGTGCAGCGCACCTTTAACAGCTCGCCGTGCATGTGGATAACGTTCTTATTGCCCGCACGCTCGTGCAGATTGTCGATATTTTGCGTCACCAGCAGGAAACGGTCGCCCAGGGCAGCTTCTAATTTTGCCAGCGCAAGGTGCGCTGCATTGGGCTGAATCTCCGGTTGCTGGAGCTGGCGACGACGGGCGTTATAAAAGCGCTGCACCAGTTCCGGGTCACGACTGAAGCCTTCCGGCGTCGCCACGTCTTCCACCCGGTGCTCTTCCCACAGGCCGTCGGCGGCGCGAAAGGTCCGTATGCCTGATTCCGCGGATATGCCCGCCCCGGTCAACACTACAACTCTGAGTTGTTCCATGTTATCTGGTCCCGCATGGTCTCTGAAAAAGGTTCGTTGGCGCAACCGCTGGCGCAGCTGGCGTTTGTTTTTCTTGAAACGGTATAACCGGTGTAAACGTCGCGATTGCATAAGATCCTCAGATTGCTATGGCGCAAGGTGAAGAAACGCCGCGCCGCGCATCCCGCCCGCGTCACCGTGGCGCGCCTGCTCAATGCGTGGCACTTTAGCGACCGGCAGCAGGTGGCGCGGTAAACGTTGCGCCAGCGTCTGCGTCAGCCATGAAAATTGTGATAACCCACCGCCAATCACCACCAGATGCGGGTCAACGATAGTCAACAGACTGGCAAGGCATACCGCCAGTAAGTCAAGATAGCGCTGCGCATGCTCACGGGCACGTGGATCTCCCGCTTGCCAGCGTGTGACTATTTCTGGCCCGCTCAGTGTCTCATGATAAAAGTGCTGATAGAGCCAGGCAAAACCGCGCCCGGAAAGGTAATTTTCCACGCAACCGAGCTGACCGCAACCACACCGCAACAGCGGAATATCGCGCCCGAGCACCTCAAGAGCATCCACCGGGAGGCGCACATGACCAAACTCGCCAGTGAGGCACGCCCGTCCGGTAATAGCTTTG
>JALAGK010000415.1 GCA_022712475.1 Enterobacteriaceae bacterium | reverse complement strand
TCGTTACATTAGCCTGGAGCACGTATCACCACCGGAGATGCTTATAGAACAACACAGTGCCATCTTCCACGCCCTTGAACAGAAAAACGCGGACGCAGCGGATGCCGCGATGCACCGTCACCTGCACGAAATCAGTGATACTATTACACTCATCCGTCAGCAAAATCTCGACTGGTTTACCGAAGAGTAAAGGGGCGGCAGAGCGCCGCCCCAACGAGATTATTTGTGCCGCTGCATCACCTCAGCCACCGCAGTCTTAGCTCCATACGCCAGTAGCAGCCGATAAGCCGCCAACACAGCGTTGACAAAGCGTTCATCGTGCGGCAAATCCGCACCAAAAATCTCACTCAGCCCTAATAACGCTTTAACTCTGGCGTCACCCTGCTCGCTGGCTGCCACAGCGGCAGCAATGGCAGGCAATAGCGGATCGTTAACCTCGATCGCCGCGCCCTGCTCATCCACACCGCCGACATAGCGCATCCAACCCGCTACGCCCAGCGCCAGTAACGGGAACGAGCTGTCGTGCGCCAGGTGCCAGCGCACTGCATCAAGTAGCCTTTGAGGCAGTTTCTGGCTGCCATCCATTGCAATTTGCCAGGTACGATGGCGCAGCGCTGGGTTAGTGTAACGTTCGAGCAACGAATCAGCGTAGCGGGTTAAATCCACGCCCTGAATCCTGAGGGTAGGTGCCTGTTCGCCAAGCATCAATGCCCGTGCGGCGCGGCGGAAGTACTCATCCTCCATGCAATCGTTAATGTGTTGATAGCCAGCCAGGTAGCCCAGATACGCCAGGAAAGAGTGGCTGCCGTTGAGCATGCGCAGCTTCATCTCTTCAAACACCAGTACATTGCTCACCAGTTCAGCACCCGCCTTTTCCCATTCGGGGCGTCCGGCAACGAAATTATCTTCAATAACCCACTGGCGAAACGGTTCACAGGCCACGCCCGCAGGGTCGTCCACACCGATCCGGGCGGTAATCTGCGCAAGCGTCTGTGAGGTGACGGCTGGCACAATACGATCCACCATTGTGGAGGGGAACGTGACGTTTTTTGCAATCCATTCAGCGAGTACCGGATCGTATAGCTTCGCAAAGGCAAGTACCACGCCGCGCGTCACCCGCCCATTTTCCGGCATATTGTCGCAAGACATCACGCTAAAGGCCGGCAGCCCCGCAGCACGACGCCGTGCCAATGCCGCCACAATAACTCCCGGTGCCGAACGCGGCGCATCAGGGGTGCGCAAATCCGCCTGAATCAGCGGATGCTGTTCAACCAGTTCGCCGCTGGCTGGCAAATGGCAATAGCCCTTTTCGGTCACTGTCAGCGAGACGATGGCAACCTCCGGGCGCGTCATCGCCGCAAGCACCTGCTCAATTCCGTCGATATCGGCGTGCAGCGCTTCCCGCACTACCCCCACAACCCGGCAGTTCCATTCGCTGGCCGACATTTCCGCCACGCTGAACAGATAGTCCTGATCTTTCAGATCGGCAATCTGACGTTCACCGCCAATGAGGTTGATCTCGCAATATCCCCAGTCGCTGGCATGCTCTGCGGCCAGGATATCAGTAAAAACAGCCTGATGCGCACGATGGAACGCACCGAAGCCAAGATGGACAATGCGGGGTTTCAGGTGACTACGGTCATACTCAGGCCGTACCGCACACGCCTCACTCAGTGTTTTTTTCATAGTAGACTCGGTTGTCTCAACAAGCGGGCGGCGATACCGCCCAATAAGATCAGGAGTAGTTGCTGGCCCGACTGGCGCTGCATTGCGTCACACTCTCTGCGGCGTCCTGTACCAGGCCGAGGTCGCGGTCGCACACCTCTGGCATCGCGATGGCCGAAACCAGGCCAATGAACGAATAAACCATCAGCATGATTGCAATCGGCCACCAGGCATCGGCCATGTTGCAGAAGATCCCAGCTAACACCGGCCCAAAACCAACGGCGATCAATCCCCCCGCCTCTTTAGATATAGCCATTCGTGTGAAGCGGTTACGCGAACCAAAGATCTCGGCCATTGTGATATTCTCCAGCGCAAACAGCCCCAGCACCGCCACGTTATGGATAAGGATCAAGCAGGCCATGATGACGCTAACCGGGGTTGTTTTATCCACCAGCATAGAAATCGTCGGCCAGGCCAGCGCGATCGCCGCAATATTCAGGATGATGTATGGAAGGCGTCGCCCCAGCTTGTCTGAGAGCCAGCCCAAAAGCGGAATAGTGATAAAACCAATCGCGGAACTGATCATCAGCGCATCAGTGGGGATGCTTTTATCAAACAGCAGTGTCTGTACCAGATACCCCGCGAGAAAGGTCTGAATCAGCCCGGAGTTGCCTGCCTGACCAAAACGTAGGCCAGTCGCCAGCCAGAACGATTTACTGCGAAACATGGCACCCAGAGAACTATCGTCGGCCGGCAACGTCGTCGACTTAACTGCGGCGGCGTTCTGAACCTCTTCAAACACCGGGCTTTCTTTGAGGTTCATGCGCAACCAGATAGCGAAAATCATCACCACCACACTGCACAGGAAGGGAATACGCCAACCCCAGGCCAGTAATTGTTCCCGGTCAAGCATAAAAAACATAAAGGCCCAGATTGCCGTCGCCGTCAGGGTGCCGCAGTTGGTACCCATCGCCACCAGCGAAGAAATGACACCGCGTCGGCCCTTCGGGGCATACTCCGCCAGCATGGTTCCTGCGCCGGAAATCTCCGCTCCAGCGCCAACGCCCTGAATAATACGTAGTACGACCAGTAACAGCGGAGCATAAATACCAATCTGTGCATAAGTGGGCAGTACGCCTATCAGCGTGGTACAGATCCCCATCATGGTGATGGTAATAAACAACACTTTTTTTCTGCCGATGGTGTCGCCCATCCGACCAAAAATAAAGGCACCAACGATACGAGCGATATAACCCGCCCCATAGGTGCCCATGGCCAGTATCAGCGCCATAGCTGAAGACTGCTCCGGGAAAAACACCTGATGAAAGACCAGGGCGGCCCCCAGCGAATAGAGCTGAAAGTCCATAAACTCCAATGCGGTACCAAGCCAACCGGAAACCGCCGCTTTGACCAGATCCGATGTGTCGCGACTGGCCTTATTCGTGCTATCTGAATAACTCATAATAGATACTCCCTGTCGTTTTTCGTTCAAGGAATTACGCAAAGTGCAGGTACTAAAAGTGAGCTCAGAACTTCAACAGCACCTTACAACACTGTTTCTGATCCTTTTCAAAGACCTCCATGGCCGCCAGCACGTCGGTATACGGGAACTGGTGTGTAATTAACGTCTGCGGAGATATTTTTTTCTGCGTCATCCACTCAATCACTAGCGGAAAACGGTTGCTGTTAAGCCGCGAGCTGAAGATAGTCAGCTCTTTGCTGGTGATTCCCTGTTGACTAATAGTGCAGGGCTCGGCGGAGAACCCCATGATGCCGATGCGCGCAGCGGGCGATGCCAGCGCGATAGCCTCGGGCAAAATAGAAGGATGACAGGCGGCATCGACAATGAGCGTTGGCTGAATTCCGGCCTGCGTCAGTATGGCCGCAAGGTCTTCGCGCTCGTTGTTGACGGTACGGTCAGCACCGCAGGCGTGCGCCATCGCCAGCCGCTCGTCGATGCGATCGGCGACGATAATCTCTTTTACCCCATAAACGCCACGCAGCGCCTGGACGGTCGTCAACCCCATCGGGCCTGCGCCGTATACCAGTGCCACATCAAGGCTGGCTGGCTGGAGCTGGCAGCAGATATTGGCAGCAATAGTGAACGGCTCCACCATCGTCGCGTTATCGTCTGAGATCTCTGCCGGCACCCGGTGGGCGTTTTGCGCTGGCAATGTGACGTATTCACTAAAGCCACCATCGCGATGTACGCCTATCACCTGTAGTTCGCGGCACACGTTTGGCCGCCCTACGCGACAGGGGTAGCAACACCCACAACTGACTACCGGATCGCCCACTACTCGCTCACCGATGCGAGCGGCATCAACGCCTGCACCAACGGCGTCGATATGGCCGAAGAATTCGTGACCAATCGTGCGCGGATAGCGAGCGAACGGGTTGTGACCGCGGTAAATATGCACGTCCGAACCACAAATACCCGCATGCTGTACGCGAATTCTCACCTCGCCCGCCTGCGGCTGCGGCTGCGGACGCTCTTCAATCACCAACCGCTCAGGTTGCTGAACAACAACGCTTTTCATTTTCTACTCCTTGTAGATGAATGCCTTTACATCGCGCGAATCGTCACGCCAGCGCCCGGCAAACGTGGCCGTTACCAGTTCCAGAGCGTACCGTCTTCCAGACGCGCCACCGGCAAGTAAGCTGGCTCATAGGGATATTTCGCCGCCAGCTTTTCATTGAATTCGATGCCCAGCCCAGGCTTGTCGCCCGGATGCATATAGCCGTCTTCAAAGCGCCAACTATGCGCAAACACCTCCAGCATCTGCTCCGAATAGCCCATATATTCCTGTACACCGAAATTTGGCACCCATAGATCAAAGTGCAGCGCCGCAGCGTGACAGACAGGAGAAAGATCCGATGGCCCATGGGAGCCAGTGCGCACCTGGTAGAGTGAGGCGAAATCAGCAATGCGACGCATGCCGGTGATGCCACCTGCGTGAGTGATAGTGGTGCGGATATAGTCGATAAGCTGCTCTTCAATCAGTTGCTTGCAGTCCCAGATGCTGTTAAACACCTCACCCACCGCAATCGGCGTGACCGTATGCTGGCGAATCAAGCGGAAACAGGCCTGATTCTCTGCTGGCGTCGGATCTTCCATCCAGAACATGCGGTAATCTTCAATGCTCTTACCAAAGCGTGCGGCTTCGATAGGCGTCAGACGATGATGCATGTCGTGCAGTAGATGCTCGTTGAATCCGAACTGGTTGCGTACCGCGTCAAACAGCTTCGGGGTAAAGTCGAGGTATTTTTCCGTTGACCACAGTTGCTCATCCGGCCACAGCCCTTTGGTCGCAGGCTCGTAGGCCTCGCCTTTTGCTTTCGCCATGCCATAGGTGGTCTTCATGCCCGGTACGCCACACTGTACGCGAATGGCTTTAAAGCCCATCTCTTTGTGACGTGCATAATCCTCCAGCACCTCGT
This sequence comes from Enterobacteriaceae bacterium, assembly GCA_022712475.1. GTDB lineage: Bacteria > Pseudomonadota > Gammaproteobacteria > Enterobacterales > Enterobacteriaceae > Tenebrionibacter. The sequence continues at coordinate 547 of JALAGK010000415.1, read as the reverse complement.
CGATAGAGTGGCCAGTGGTATGGCAGTAAACCATCACCCCTTCGCGTGACGCGCCGCCCAGCAACTGATACAGCGGCATCCCTGCGGCTTTCGCCTTAATGTCCCATAACGCCATATCCACGGCCGAGATAGCCGACATGGTCACTGGTCCACGCCGCCAGTAAGCGCCCTTGTAGAAGAACTGCCAGATGTCCTCAATGCGGTGCGCATCGCGGCCAACCAGCTGCGGACAAAGGTGATCCTGCAAATAAGAGGCGACTGAGAGTTCACGCCCGTTGAGCGTGGCATCGCCCAGCCCGACGATGCCCTCATCGGTGGTGATTTTTAACGTAACAAAATTGCGTCCTGGACAGGTAACAAAGACTTCAGCCCTGGTGATTTTCATGAGTTATTTCCTTAACAGCGATCATTCGGTGGTTCTGGTGGTGATGGTTGTTGAGGTGGGTAGTGGGTTTCAAGTATTAAATGTTATAAATGAGGGAAGAATCAAAAATCAGAAACAAGATTCTAAGTCCGCTGCCGGCGATGAAGACGAAGAAAAGTGACG
>JALAGK010000414.1 GCA_022712475.1 Enterobacteriaceae bacterium | reverse complement strand
TGGGTTTACTCCATGACTTTGCCCCTTTCGGTAAGGCCATCCTCATGCTGTTTTATTTCTTTCTTAAGAGGTATATATGTCTAATTTTAACATTGTTGATAATGCCGATACCCGTTTTAACACGCTCAAAAAAGGCTTTAATCTGCGCTGGCCTGACGGGAACGGCGGTGCGGATTATATCTATATTTGTAACTCAGCGCAGGCCGTGACAGATGCGGCGAACGACGCGCTCGCTAAGGGTTGTCGGATAACCGTACGCAGTGGCGGGCACTGCTATGAAGGGTTTGTCGCCAATAAGCTTGCTGCAGACGGCGACCAGCCGCTGGCGATTATCGATCTCAGCGAGATGAAAGGGATGTTGTATGACGAAGAAGGCACAGTGACTTCCCCTTACGATCCTTCCGTCGGCTATAAATTCTCACTCTCCACCGGCAATCAAAACTGGGATGGTTACAACAGTCTGTATAAGGGCGCGAATCGTACCATTCCCGGTGGCTCATGCTACTCGGTCGGTGCCGGTGGGCACATCACCGGCGGCGGCTACGGCCTGCTTTCCCGCCTGCATGGTCTTACCGTCGACTGGCTTTCTGCCGTAGATATTCTGGTGCCAAACAGCAGTGGCACTGCCCTGGTCGCTAAGCATGTCAGCCTGAACAGCACGGGAAGTGACCGCGACCTCTTCATTGCTTGTCGCGGCGCGGGCGGCGGCAATTTCGGTATTGTACTGAATTACTATTTCAAGGAGCTGCCTGCCGCGCCCCAAACGGCATACCTGCTTACGCTGACCTATCCCTGGAGCAGTTTTGCCAGTCAGGCTCAGTTTGATAACTTTATGCGCGCTTATTGGCAATGGTTTGAAGACAATGACGCTAACTGGAACAGCAACGATCCGTCTCTTGCCAACGGGGGTCTTTTTACCCTGTTGAAAGTACAGCATCGCGCGACCGGCGATATAAAACTGGCTATCCAGTACACCGGTATGGACGGTACCGTTGGCGGCGCTCAGGATGCGCCGTTTATCGACTTTGTGAACACCATGAATAAGGCGGCGGGGTTCACGCCAACGGTGAGCGAAGAGGCGGGATGGCGTGGGCCAATGACGCAGGCGTTTCGGGATGCCCATCGGCTACAAGACCCAGTGCGCGATGCTCGCCTGATGGACTGGCTGTATGTGACCCAAACCCTGAATGGTTCTGGTGAGAATCAACGAGGCAAATACAAATCAGCCTATCAGAAAGGACAGTTTGGGCCGCAAGAGCTGGATACATTATGGCGCAGGCTCAACGATACCCAGGAAACACGCCTCACGCAGATGCTGGTACAGTTCGACAGCTATGGCGGTTGCATCAATACCAATGACGAAACCAGGAACCCCACGTCGGTTTATCAGCGTAGCTCGTTGATTAAATCGCAGTTTCAGGTTTATTGGACCAATGCCGGTGACGATCGTTTCTATATCGACTGGATGCGGACGTTCTACTCGGAGTATTTTGCTGATTGTGGCGGAAAACCTTATGAAAACCAGACTTATGAAGGGTGTTATATCAACTATCCAGACGTCGACATGAAATATACCGATGAAGCTGGCACTATGATTGATCCCCAGTGGCTGGCGCTCTATTACGGTGATAAGGCGGCAATGCTGCAAGCCACCAAGGCGGCCGTCGATAGCACGAATATTTTTCATTTCGAGTTATCTATCCCGGTAGCGAAATAATGTCTTTCAGCCCATGGCTTGCCATGGGCTGTTAGCGAATAATTTTCATCCCTGCCTCAAACAACCTGGCGTTGGTGATACCGGCGTCCAGCGACAGAGTGCCGCAGGAACTTTTCAGGCTGGTTGGTGCTCGACTGTGGTACTTTTTACCGGAATATCCTGTGTTTTTATCATTTTCAGAATTCACGTAAGCATTTAGTATAGAAAATATACCCAGCGCTTAATAAGATGAAATTAATTGTACAGCCAGATGAGTTAAAGGAACGGCTAAACTACGGATGTAGTTAAAGAAGGAACTCTCCGCTTAATGACATTAGGCGAAATAACAATGGTGCGTCAAATCTACGGTAACGCAATTTTATATAGCCGCGTGTGGATACATTGCGACAGCTATTTACCGTTTGGTTTACAACATCAAAACTATGCAATGACTTCTAATGGGGAGTTATGGTTTAGAAAGCCTTTATATCGCGCTGACTTTTCAGCGGCGAATGTCATTATTGAAGATAAACATCTCTTTATTCATGAGTTGGGACATGTCTGGCAACATCAGTATGGTCAGTGGGTACGTCTGCGAGGTTTATTGAGCTGGGCTGCTGAATATACTTACAGGCTGGATAAAGAAAAACTGACTGATTACACCTTAGAGCAGCAGGCATCTATCATGGCTGATTATTGGTTGTTGATAGTTTATGGCCTTGAGAAATGGTCATATTATCAGAGGGATGGGCGTATGGGTAAATATCGAGGGAATGATGGTTTGCAAGATATAGCATCACTGTACAGAAAAATAGTGACGGGAAGGAGTTAATTGACG
>JALAGK010000413.1 GCA_022712475.1 Enterobacteriaceae bacterium | reverse complement strand
GCCGAGTCCGTGACGCTCTTCGCCTCCTTCAGCGCCCTGGTTTATGGCCTGGTGGCCGTCGGTGGCTGGCTTGGTGATAAAGTACTGGGCACCCAACGCGTGATTCTGCTCGGTGCAATCGTTCTGGCCCTTGGTTATGCACTGGTAGCGTGGTCCGGTCATGATGCGGGCATCGTTTACATCGGTATGGCAACTATCGCCGTCGGTAACGGTCTGTTTAAAGCGAACCCCTCAGCCCTGCTTTCTACCTGCTATGAGAAAGACGATCCGCGTCTGGACGGTGCATTTACCATGTACTACATGTCCATCAATATCGGTTCGTTCTTCTCCATGCTCGCCACGCCGTGGCTCGCCGCACGCTTTGGCTGGAGCGTTGCCTTCGCACTCAGCGTCGTAGGTATGCTGATTACCGTAGTGAACTTTATGTTTTGCCGTCACTGGGTGAAAGAGTACGGTTCTAAGCCAGACTTTGCCCCTGTGAATATGGGTAAGCTGCTGGTCACGCTGATTGGCGTGGTAATTGTTATCGCTATCGCGACCTGGCTTCTGCATCACCAGGATATCGCGCGTATGGCGCTGGGTGTTATCGTGCTGGGTATCGTCGCGCTATTTGCGAAAGAAACGTTTGCCATGCACGGTGCTGCACGCCGCAAGATGATTGTTGCGTTTGTGCTGATGCTGCAGGCTATTGTGTTCTTTGTGTTGTACAACCAGATGCCGACCTCGCTGAACTTTTTTGCTATTCGCAATGTTGAGCACTCTATTCTCGGTATTACTTTTGCACCTGAGCAGTATCAGGCACTAAACCCATTCTGGATTATGGTCGCCAGCCCGATTCTGGCAGCTATCTACAACAAAATGGGTGACCGTCTGCCAATGCCGCACAAGTTTGCCATTGGTATGGTACTGTGCTCCTGCGCCTTCCTGGTGCTGCCGCTGGGTGCGAAGTTTGCCACTGACGCCGGTATCGTGTCTGTGAACTGGCTGATTCTGAGCTATGCACTGCAGAGCATTGGTGAGCTGATGATATCAGGTCTTGGCCTTGCCATGGTGGCACAGCTGGTTCCGCAGCGCCTGATGGGCTTCATTATGGGTAGCTGGTTCCTGACCACCGCCGGTGCGGCAATTATCGCTGGTAAAGTGGCTGCCCTGATGGCCGTGCCAGAAAACGTGACCGACCCACTGGTGTCGCTTGAAGTCTACGGCCGCGTGTTTATGCAGATTGGTATCGTGACCGCCGTTATCGCCGCGATCATGCTGCTGACCGCGCCGATGCTCAACCGCATGACCCACGATGACAGTACGGTTGTCGGTAAAGAAGCCACCGCATAACGCTCTGTTTTTGCATAAAGCCACCTGACTCACGCCGGTGGCTTTTTTTTTGTCGGTTGGCGTACTACCATCAGTTATCTTCGTCACAGCAAGGAGTTATCGATGAAACTGTATTACAAGCCCGGCGCCTGTTCCCTCTCGCCTCATATCGTTCTGCGTGAAAGTGGTCTCGACTTCACGCTGGTGAAAGTGGACCTGGCAACAAAGCTGACTGAAAGCGGCGACAATTATCTCGATATCAACCCGAAAGGACAGGTTCCAGCCTTGCAGTTGGACGACAGCACAATGCTGACTGAAGGCGTTGCCATCGTGCAATATATCGCGGACAAGGTACCAGACCGCCAGTTGCTGGCTCCGGCAGGCAGCCTGACGCGCTACCACACGCTGGAATGGTTAAACTTTATCGCTACCGAACTGCACAAAGGCTTTACCCCGCTATTTCGCCCGAACACCCCTGAAGAGTACAAAGTGATTGCGCGTGAGACGCTGGAGCACAAACTGCGCTATGTGGATGATGAACTTAACGGCAAGCAGTGGCTGATGGGTCTGCGCTTTACCATTGCTGATGCTTACCTGTTTACCGTGCTGCGCTGGGCGCTGGCCGTGAAGCTTGATATCAGCGGACTGAAGAACATAGCACAGTTTATGACCCGGATGGAGGAAAGACCGGCTGTGAAAGCAGCCCTGGCGGGCGAAGGGCTGTAACGCTCTCCCGGTCAGCAGCGTGCCCATCAGGCATAAAAAAACCGCTCACACTGGAGCGGTTTTTTATTAGTGTAACGTCATGACATGAGTGTGGCTTCAAACCATTCGGGTGGTGTAGCAATGCCGTCCTGTGCCGCCACAACCTGTAGCTCATACTCGCCCATCTGGTGCGTGACGGTCATCAGCGCATATACTGCGGCAGTCACGTGCTCAAGGGCCGGTTTTGGCGCTTCGCCCTGAAGCAGTTTCACCAACATCAGCCCGCTGGTGACATCCCCGACGCCCACAGGCTGACGTATGCCAAAATCCACTAGCGGACGGGCAATATGCCAGGCATCATCTGCGGTCACCAGCAGCATCTCAAAGCGATCCTGACGATAACCTGCTCGCGCCAGATGTTTAACCAGCACTACCTTCGGTCCTTTCTCAATCAGTACCCGTGCCGCCGCAACCGCTTCCTGCGGCGTGCTGACGGTACGCTCGCTGAGCATTTCCAGCTCAATCAGGTTCGGCGCTATGATATCGCAGGCGGGTAGCGCGTAGCGTGCGTGAAACTCCGCCACGCCCGGTGCCACAATGCAGCCTTTCTCAGGGTGGCCCATGACCGGATCGCAGAACCACAGCGCTTTTGGGTTTGCCGCTTTGACTTTACGGACAATACCCAGAATATGCTCACCCTGTTCAGCTGACCCAAGATAGCCGGTAAGCACCGCGTCACAGCGTTTAAGCTGACCAATATTGTCAAT
>JALAGK010000412.1 GCA_022712475.1 Enterobacteriaceae bacterium | reverse complement strand
TATCCATCTGGCGCTGGAAGCCGCTTGCGTGCTGAATTGCCCGCAGGTACATATTATGGCGGGCGTTGTGCAGCCGGGTATGGATCAGGCGGAGTGTGAAAACACCCTTATAGAGAACATTCGCTACGCCGCGCCGCTTTTTGCCGAGCACGGTAAAAATGTGCTACTTGAAGCCCTTAACCCTGAGACTAAACCCGGATATTTATACAGCAGCCAGTATCACACTCTGGATGTGGTACAACGCATTAATTGCCCGAATGTGTTTACTCAGCTTGATGTATATCATGCGCAAAAAGTTGACGGGAATATCAGTAAGCTGATTATGGAGTTTTCCGGGAAATATCAACATATTCAGATTGCTTCACTTCCTGACAGGCATGAGCCAGACGAAGGTGAAATTAATTATTCTTATATTTATGACCTGCTGGACAACGTCGGATACGACGGGTGGGTTGGCTGTGAATATATCCCGCGAAAAGATACATTCTCTGGGCTTAAATGGTTTACACAATTAAATAATAACACCAGTACCAGATACTAATACCAATAATCTGTATATATCTAGCCTCCGAGGAGAATTTATGTCGACGTCGGTGCTGTTACTTATTGCGCTTGCGAGCATTATTATTTTATTACTGCTGGTAATAAAAGCGAAAGCGCATCCGTTTGTGGCATTATTGATAGTCAGCCTGCTGGTCGCATTCACGACCGGGATCCCGGCTGATAAGATCGTTACGACAATAGAAAAGGGAATGGGAGGGCTGTTAGGTCATATCGCCAGCATTATTATTTTAGGCTCTATGCTGGGGGTGCTTATCGAGCTTTCTGGTGGGGCCGAGTCGCTGGCAAAAACGTTAACAAAAACGTTAGGTGATAAACGCACCATTGCTGCACTCACGATTGTGGCATTTATTCTGGGTACGCCGGTCTTTTTTGAAGTTGGGTTTATCATCATCATCCCGCTAATTTACGGCTTCAGTAAAGTCTCACACGTTTCTCCGCTGAAGTTCGGGTTACCGATGGCAGGCGTGATGCTCACCGTACACGTGGCCCTGCCGACCCACCCGGGCGCAGCGGCGGCGGCGAGTATTCTGCACAGTGACATTGGTTGGTTGATGCTGGCCGGTATTGGGATTTCGATGGTGGTGGGCGTAGTCGGCTATTTCGTGGCTCGCTCAATGAATAAAAGAAATTACCATCTGTCGGTGCAGGTGCTTGAGCAGCAGCAAACGGCCGATGCACCCGACGCCCCTAAACTTTCTCGCCAGCACCTGACGCCACCTTCGGCACTGACTATTGGCGGGCTTATCGTGGTGCCTATCGCCCTGATTGTCTCCGGCACGTTGTGCCAGGCATTTCTCGCAGAGGGCAACACAGTACGCCAGGTCATGACGGTGATTGGTACGCCGCCTGTCGCCCTGTTGATTTCACTGGGGCTGGCAAGCTGGTTGTTGGGTATTCGCCGCGGCATGAGCCTGAAAAAACTCGGCGAAAGCACCGGTGGTGCCATCCCGTCTTCAGCTGACGTTATCCTGGTAGCAGGGGCTGGTGGAGCTTTTGGCGGTGTGCTGGTGGCATCCGGCATTGGTAACGCGTTGGCGCAGGCGCTGGAAACTATCCACTTACCGCTGATGCCCGCAGCGTTCTTACTGGCGTTGGTCCTCAGGGCATCACAGGGTTCTGCCACCGTTGCCATTCTGACCACGGCGGGATTACTGAGTGAAGCCGTTGCTGGCCTGGCACCTGCACAACTGGTACTGGTGACGCTTTCAACCTGCTTTGGCGCGCTGGGGCTGTCGCATGTGAATGACGCGGGCTTCTGGGTTGTGACCCGCTATCTGGGCTTATCCGTGCCAGATGGCTTAAGAACCTGGACCGTGCTAACAACGGTGATGGGCGTTGCCGGGTTTGTGCTGACGTGGGCACTGTGGTTTATGGTTTAACTCTGAAAAGGCAATTAACTGCACAGACCCTTAAAAACGAAAAGCCCGCATAAGCGGGCTTTTCTGAATTTGGCTCCTCTGACTGGACTCGAACCAGTGACATACGGATTAACAGTCCGCCGTTCTACCGACTGAACTACAGAGGAATTGTGTGAACGCTGCGAATAGTAATCGTGCGCTCCCAGACTGTCAACGTTAAAACTAACCTGCTGATTCAAATGATTAATTAAAGCGCATTTTGCTGTTTTAGTGCACGGTTTCCTGGTTGTCACTTTGGCGCTGTAGCGGATCCTGACCATAAAACTGGCAGAAGCGTTGCCACAATGATGGAAAGCGTGGGGCGAAAAACTCGGGAGCACTAAAAAAGTATTCAGACAGTACCGCAAAACACTCCGCAGGGTCGGTAGCAGCGTAGGCATCAATGCTGGCGGCGTTTTCACCTACCAGATCGATCTCGTCCTGAATATTGTCCATCGCAGCATGCAGGTCGTGCTCCCAACCGGCTACTTCTCGCAGGGCAATCAGCGGCACGCCGCTCGCGCGGTCACCGTTGCGCATATCCAGTTTGTGTGCCACTTCGTGAACGATAAGGTTGAAACCGGAGGCGTCGAAAGAGTCCTGCACATCAATCCAGTTGAGAATAATGGGGCCCTGTTGCCAGCTTTGCCCGGATTGCACCACGCGCTGGTTATGTACCAGTCCAATATCATCTTCCCACTCATCGTCTACTACAAACGGTGCCGGGTAGATAAGTACCTCATGGAAGCCGTCGAGCCATTCCAACCCCAGTTCCAGTACTGGCAGGCAGAACAGTAGGGCGATGCGTGCCGCTTTGAGATTATCAAGCTCAAAACCCTGTAGGGGAACCAGACGTTTGCTGTCAAGAAAACGCTCAGCCATTGATACCAGCTGTTGTTGCTCATGAGCGGATAAGGGCGCAAGGACAGGAATAGCCAGCGCCTCTTCCCAGGGAATCAGCGTTTGCGGGTCAGTATCTTGAGTTTTCCAGGGCCACTTAATCATTTTAATGTGCTCGCAAAGTCATCACTTGAACAAAAACGCAGGGACTGGGTCGGTTAAAATGCCAAATTCGGGGGCATGATTGCAACCTGAAAGAAAAGGCAATACCGTTGTCTCAACGGCACAGTCTTGTCGACGGCAACCGGAAAGTCCACCGCAGGCATATGCCCTCTACATCAGTCTGACTTAACCTGTTCAGATAAATCCATTTTCCCTGCAAGTCTTCAAGTTTAGTGGCATCTGTTTCGCCAGAACAAAAGATGCCAGAACGTAACGGTAAACTATCACCTGTTCTTTGATTCAGGGTAGTGCTTTACCATGGTCTCATCCATTATTGTGAGCCCGCTCCGCCGCCACATTTCATGATGCCCCTAACTGGCTACGCTTCTGCTCTCCTTCAGAGCATTGCTCAGATGGCATGGTTGCCTTTTCGGTTGCCATATCGTTCATACCAGGTGCGGACAACACCGAATTAATGTGGGGTTTGGCAGGCCAATTCCGGAATCTTGCCAAAACCCACCATCTTATTGCCGCTGGGTTGGGTGAAGATGTGATAAAATATCTTTCCTGTTTTGCCCTCAAGCAAGTAAGGGTGGAATATGCTTTCCAGCATCGAGTCCGTCACCAGACTTTTCGGGACGATTGAAGCCTTCGAAAATCGTAGCGCGTAAAGATCGCCGTCTCTGGAAAAGTGGCTCAACTCGTTATGGATGCTGGCGAGGTGTCTGATGCCTTTCTCATCGGTATAAGTTCCTAATAGCATTATTGAACCGTTCCCCTGGTTCACCGTAAATTGCAAAGAACCCGTAAAGTTCCGTTTTGCGTTAAACATAGAAATGCTCCCTCGACAGGTAAAGTTGGACGTAGAACGATTCAGATAATAAAACTGAAATGAAAAGATAATAATCAATACCAGTAGAATGATGGCGCTGGCAATTGTCACTTTCAGGCTGTTCATTAGTCGTTCCTTTTGAAAATAGTTACGCACTCTTGTTCTCTATCGTTATCACCAGGGCGGGTACAGGCCAGCACTCTGGCCC
>JALAGK010000411.1 GCA_022712475.1 Enterobacteriaceae bacterium | reverse complement strand
GCATTTCTCGACTGGCTGCTACAACAGGCCAGTGAGCACGCGGTGGATGCCATCATCGTGGCGGGTGATATTTTTGATACCGGCTCCCCGCCAAGCTACGCGCGCGAGTTGTACAACCGCTTTGTCGTCAAACTGCAAAACACAGGCTGCCGTCTTTATATTCTGGCGGGCAACCATGACTCTGTCGCCACCCTCAATGAATCCCGCGAGCTACTGGCCTGCCTGCACACCCAGGTGATTGCCACACCGACCACGCAACCGTTGCTTATGACCACCCGCGAGGGCGAACCCGGTGCGGTGCTGTGCCCTGTTGCGTTTTTGCGCCCGCGCGACATCCTGAAAAGCCAGGCCGGACAGTCCGGGCAGGAAAAACAACAGTCGCTGCTGGAGGCCATCACGGCACATTATCAGGAGTGTTACCAGGCGGCGCTGCGGCTTCGCGGCGAGCGTCCGCTGGCAATTATTGCCACCGGCCACCTTACCGCCGTCGGGGCCAGCACCAGCGATTCGGTGCGCGAGATTTACATCGGTACACTCGATGCCTTCCCCGCACAGGCTTTTCCGCCTGCGGACTATGTGGCGCTTGGCCATATTCACCGCGCCCAACGCGTAGGCGGCACAGAGCACATCCGCTACAGCGGCTCGCCGATTGCACTGAGCTTTGATGAAACCGGTCCGGCCAAAGGTATTAATCTGGTGACGTTTGAGCACGGCGAGCTGGCGAGTGTGGAAACGCTGGACGTGCCGGTCACCCAGCCGCTGGCGGTGATTAAAGGCACGCTCGCTGAAATTGAACAGCAGCTTGCCGCCTGGCGCGATGCCCCGGCGACGCCCGTCACCTGGCTTAATATTGAAATCACCACTGACGACTATTTGCATGATATCCAGCGACACATTCAGCAACTGACCGACACCTTGCCCGTTGAGGTTGTGCTGATGCGTCGGGCGCGGGAACAGCGCCAGCGCGTTATTGACGGTCAGCATAAAGCGTCACTGAGCGAACTGAGCGTCACCGAGGTGTTCGAGCGCCGCCTGGCGCTTGAAACCGTCGATGAAGAACGCCAGGCACGGCTGCGCACGCTGTTCGGCCAGACGCTGGAAGCCCTGCACGAGGAGAGTCAGCCGTGAAAATTTTGACGCTGCGTCTCAAAAACCTGAACTCGCTGCGCGGCGAGTGGAAAATCGATTTTACCGCCGAGCCGTTTGCCAGCAATGGCCTGTTCGCCATTACCGGTCCGACAGGCGCGGGCAAAACTACCTTGCTGGATGCCACCTGTCTGGCGCTCTACCACAGCACGCCACGTCTGGGCACCATCACCCAGTCGCAAAACGATTTGATGACCCGCGATACTGCCGAGTGCCTGGCCGAGGTGGAGTTTGAAGTTAAAGGCGTGGCCTCTCGCGCGTTCTGGAGCCAGAACCGCGCCCGCAACCAACCGAACGGCAATTTACAGGCGCCACGCGTGGAACTGGCACGGGTAAGTGATGGCAAAATTCTGGCTGACAAAGTCAAAGATAAACTCGATAAACTCACCGAACTAAGCGGCCTTGATTACGAACGCTTTACCAAATCTATGCTGCTGTCCCAGGGCCAGTTCGCCGCTTTCCTCAACGCCAAAGCCAACGAGCGCGCCGAGTTACTTGAAGAACTGACCGGCACCGAAATTTACGGCCGCCTGTCGGCCAGTGTGTTTGAACGCCACAAAGCCGAGCGAGTGGCGCTGGAACAACGTGAAGCCCAGGCTGCGGGCGTCACGTTGTTGAGCGCAGAGCAGAAGCAGCAACTAACAGAACGTTTGCAAACACTCACTGATGAAGAACAGCGTGAGCTGGCAGAGCAAAGAATACGCCAGACGCAGCAGCAGTGGCTTAGTCGCCGCCAGCAGCTGCTCGCCCATCAGCACGACATCGCCCAAGCTCACCGCAGTGCGGCTTGCGCACTGGAGCAAGCCGCACCGGAACTGGCCCGGCTGGCGCTGGCGCGCCCGGCGGCCTTACTCCAGCCTGACTGGCGTCAGTGTCAGGAGCAGGAAATACACCTTACTCACACACTCAAAACCCAGAGCGAAGTCAGTGCTCGCTTACACGAGCAACGCCAACAGCGTCGCCGCATGCGACTGAGTGCCATCACTCAACGCAGTGAGCTTGAGCGTGAACACATTACACTTAATCACTGGCTACATGACAACGCCGCTATCGCCAACTGGAGCAGTGAACTGGCAGGCTGGCGCGCTGCCTTTGCCCAGCGCCGCCGCGACAAGCAACGACTTGACGCGCTCGAAAAAGACATCCGTACCCAGAACGATAAGCTGGCAACCCTTCCTGTGCCCACACTGGATATCGTACCTGAACAAGTCAGTGAGCATTTACAACGCCTGACCGACGCCCGCCCGGCTCGCCGCCAGCTGGCAACGCTGTATGCTCGTTTTACCCCGCTCACGTTGCGCCATAACCAGCTCACGCAGGAGCTGGGCACACTGACAGAACAGATTTCTACCAGGGAAAAAGTGCTCCATGAGAAGCGCGAGGCTCTGAGGCAGAAAAATCAACTGGCAGCAGAAGTAAAAAAAATCTGCGAGCTGGAAGAAACCATTGTGCGTCTGCACGATGAGCGAGCACGATTACAGCCGGATACCCCCTGCCCGCTGTGCGGCTCCACCGTGCACCCCGCCGTTGAACAGTATCAGACCATTGAAACCAGCCAGAATAAGCAGCGACTGGCACAGCTTGAACAGGAAAGAGAGCAGCTTAAAGAACAGGGCGCGGCGCTGAAGGGCCAGCTTGGTGCATGGCTTGAGCGTAAAGACCAGCTCGAAAAGGACCTCGCGGCGCTTAATGCTGAACAGCAGCAATGGCAGGTGCAGTGGCAGCAAAGCTGCACCGTGCTCAATGCCGCACTTACGCCGGAACAGGATATCAGTGCCTGGCTTGATATGCAGGAGCAACAGGAGCAGCAACTCCTTGCCTTTGCGCAGCGACAGCAGCTGGAGAGTCAGCGCCTGGCGACACAAAAACAGCAGCAAGCTCTGCAGGCAGAGCTGGACCAACAGCAGCACGAGCGTGAGCAGTCGCTCACGTCGTTGGGCTTACGCTGGCCCTGTGTTGAACAAGAAACGCAATGGCTTGCCGAACGTGAAAGCCAGGTGCAGCGCTGGCAGCGTGAACAAGAGCGCAGCCGTGCACTGAGCGAGTCAATCGCACGCCTCCAGCAACTGCTTGACGCATTGCCGCAAGAAGCCGGCGAAGACGCGGATAACACAACCCCCACGCCCCTTGACGGCTGGCAACAGGTGCAGGAAGCCTGCATCTCGCTGGCAGGTCAGCTGACAAGTCTGGATACGCAGGTGGCACAAGCGCGCCAGCAGCTTGCCAATGCGCAAGCGCGTTTTAACCAGCAGCTTGCCGCCAGCCCGTTTGCAGATGAAACTGCCTTTCTGGCCGCCCGGCTTGATGAGGCCACCCTCCAGGCTCTTGAGCTACGTAAAGAACAGCTTGAGCGTGCTCTACAACAGCAGCAAACCCGACAGGAAGAAGCCGACCATGCGCAGCGTGAGCACGATAAGCTTCGCCCACAAACGCTGAGCGATGACATCACGCTGGCAGCGTTGGACGACATGCTGAGCGCCATCAACCAACGGCTACGTGACAACACAACACGCCAGGGCGAAATCAATCAGCAGCTGCGTCAGGATGACGAAAACAGGCAACGTCAGCAGGCGCTTCAGGCTGAGATTGACCGCAATCGACAGACGCTTGAGGAATGGAGCCATCTCAACCACCTGATTGGTTCAAAGGAAGGCGACAAATTTCGCCGCTTTGCCCAGGGACTAACGCTGGACAACCTGGTCTGGCTTGCTAACAACCAGCTTAACCGCCTGCACGGGCGCTATCTTCTCAGGCGTAAGGCCAGCGAGTCGCTAGAACTGGAAGTTGTCGATACCTGGCAGGCAGACGCAGTACGCGATACTCGCACGTTGTCAGGAGGCGAAAGTTTTCTGGTAAGCCTCGCGCTGGCGCTGGCGCTCTCTGACCTGGTGAGCCACAAAACCTGCATCGAATCGCTGTTCCTGGATGAAGGTTTTGGCACGCTCGATGCCCAGACGCTGGATATCGCGCTGGATGCCCTGGACGCCCTGAACGCTGGCGGCAAAACCATCGGCGTTATCAGCCATGTAGAGGCGATGAAGGAGCGGATCCCGGTGCAGATTAAGGTAAGAAAGGTGAACGGACTGGGCTTTAGTAAGCTTGATAAGGCGTTTGCCCTGTAAAAGACTGCAGCGGCATGTGCAATCGTGCCGCCGGTTTTGACT
>JALAGK010000410.1 GCA_022712475.1 Enterobacteriaceae bacterium | reverse complement strand
CATAACAATGAAAAGTATAAATATGCTCATGACCGCTGCAGTGTTAAGCTCACTTTCTTTTGCAATCCTTGCAGCAGTTGAAGTGCAAAGCACCCCGAATGGCCAACAGAAAGTGGGGACTATTTCGGCAACCGCGGGCCCCAATCTTCAGTCTCTGGAAGAACAACTGGCTGAGAAGGCTGACGAAATGGGGGCTAAATCTTATCGGATTACCTCAGTCAACGGGCCAAACACTCTGCACGGTACCGCTGTAATCTACAAATAAGCGTAAACCCTTAATGCGCTAACCCTCTATCTATGCCACAAAAAAGGCTCTGTCACTGACAGAGCCTTTTTCTTTATACCTGACGAGGTGTTAAATGGTGTTGCTTTGCGGGGCAGGTATGTTTACGTGTCCTACTGTGACCGGCATTCCAGCACGCAGGCTCATCGCTTTCTCTATAACCGCGCTATTATCGCCACCTTGCGACAGTACGCTGCGTACGCCAGCGCTCTGCACAATGGGTTGAGTCTGTGGATTGTCGTCAATTGATTTCGACAGCGGCTGGTGTACTTCAACCAGCAAGCGACCGTCCGGTTCCTGAGAGGCCTTAATTGCCGTGTCAATGATGTTAACTTTAGTACCCACTGGCACGTTGCTGAACATCCACTTAATGTCGTTATCGCGCAGGCGAATGCAGCCAGAGCTTACGCGCATACCAATACCAAAGTCGGCATTGGTGCCATGTAGTAAGTAAACGCCGCCGTAAGCCGCAAGGCGGATAGCGTGATGACCCATAGGGTTATCCGGACCAGCAGGGACAACCGCAGGTAGAATCACGCCCTGTGCCTTGTAGCGTGCGCGGATATTCGCCGTCGGGGTCCAGGTTGGGTTAGCGCGTTTCTCGGAAACTGTGGTTTTCATCAGTGGTGTGACGGTGTCGCCGCCGAGTTGGCCAATACCAATCGGATAAATGACGACGGTCTTCTCACCTGGCGGGTAGTAATAAAGCCGCAATTCAGAAAGATTAATCACAATACCTTCACGCGGCTCGTCCGGCAGTAGTGCCTGTAACGGAATCGTCAGCACGCTGCCTGCACGTGGCACATAGGGGTCCACGCCCGGGTTAGCCTGTAACAGTGCCAGGAAACCGACGTTGTATTTTTTGGCAATAGCCTCAAGAGAGCCACCGTCATTTTCAACGGTATGAAATTTGTTTTCGCCGACCAGACGACTGCCTGGTGGCGGCAGGGGGTACGTGTTGGCTATAGCGGGCAGGGCGCTGAAGGCGAATACAGTCAGCACGCTCAGGCCAGTTAGCCAGCGGGAGAAGCGTAGAAAAGTTGTCATTGTGTTAAAGCCTCGATCGACTTCGTGGACACGCGATTATGCGTGTCCGCTTGTCGGGAAATCCTGGTCTACTGCAAGGATTTGTAAAGACTGGCGATTAACGGGAGATTTTGCGCCCTCTACAGATCAGAGGGCGCAAAAATTTATGCTGCGGTGTTTTCGGACAGTTGTTGCATAAAGTTGCGCACCCAGTCCATACGTACCTTGCGCTCATCAAGCTCATGGGTAAAACGGAGTCGGGTCGGGCCATCAAGCCGATAGTGTTGAGGCTGTTTTTGCAACAAGCCAATCAACCAGAGCGGATCGACGTGGTTTTGCTCATTAAATTCTATCACGCCACCTTTCTCATTAGCCTCAAGCTTGCGAATGCCAAGCTTCTGCGCCTGCTGGCGAAGTGCTGCAATATCCAGCAGCGTACGCGCGGGGTCCGGTAGCTTGCCGAAGCGGTCAATCAGTTCCACTTTAATTTCATCAAGTGCATCAGGATCTTTCGCACTGGCGATGCGTTTGTAGAAAGACAAACGTGTATTCACATCGGGAATAAAATCGTCCGGCAGCAGCGACGGCATTCGCAGCTCCACTTCGGTTTGCTGGCTGGTCAAATCCTCAAGCGACGGCTCGCGACCGGCTTTAAGTGCATCAACGGCGTTTTCCAGCAGCTCCATGTACAGCGAAAAGCCGATGGT
Source organism: Enterobacteriaceae bacterium (assembly GCA_022712475.1). Classification (GTDB taxonomy): domain Bacteria; phylum Pseudomonadota; class Gammaproteobacteria; order Enterobacterales; family Enterobacteriaceae; genus Tenebrionibacter. The sequence goes on along the minus strand of JALAGK010000410.1, from coordinate 4,296 downwards.
CTCCATCTGTCCGCTCTGGTCTTCACCCAACAGTTCACCAGCGCCACGGATCTCCAGGTCATGGGTTGCCAGCGCGAAGCCTGCCCCGAGATCTTCAAGCGATGCGATGGCCTCCAGCCGTTTTTGCGCATCGGTCGTCATGGCTTTCGGATGTGGCGTCAGCAGCCAGGCATAGGCCTGATGGTGCGAACGCCCAACGCGGCCACGCAACTGATGCAGCTGAGCAAGGCCGAAGTGGTCAGCGCGTTCGATGATGATGGTATTGGCCGTCGGGATATCAATCCCGGTTTCGATGATGGTGGTACAGACCAGCACGTTAAATCGTTGATGATGGAAATCGTTCATCACCCGTTCCAGCTCGCGTTCACGCATCTGACCATGACCGACGGCAACGCGTGCTTCCGGTACCAGTTCTTCCAGGCGCTGAGCGGCTTTCTGGATGTTTTCTACGTCGTTGTACAGATAATAGACCTGACCACCACGCAGCACTTCACGCAAAATCGCCTCGCGCACGACTAAGCTGTCGTATTCACGGACAAAAGTCTTCACCGCCAGGCGGCGTGCTGGCGGTGTGGCAATAATCGACAAGTCGCGCATTCCGCTCATAGCCATATTGAGCGTACGCGGAATCGGCGTGGCGGTCAGGGTCAGAATATCCACATCGGCACGCATTGCCTTAATGCGTTCTTTATGACGCACGCCAAAGCGGTGCTCTTCATCGACAATAAGCAGCCCCAGATCGCGCCATTTCAGGTCGCTCATCAACAGCTTGTGGGTGCCAATCAGGATATCAACCTTGCCCTCAGCAGCCTGCTCCAGCACCTGAGTCTGTTCTTTGGCACTGCGAAAGCGTGACAGCATCTCGATGCGTACAGGCCAGTTAGCGAAGCGGTCGCGAAAATTATCAAAGTGTTGCTGGGCGAGGAGGGTGGTTGGCACCAACACTGCAACCTGCTTGTGGTTTTCCACTGCCAGAAACGCGGCGCGCATCGCGACTTCCGTTTTACCAAAGCCCACGTCGCCGCATACCAGGCGGTCCATTGCCAGCGGCTGACACATGTCGCTCAGTACCGCATTAATGGCCTGGGCCTGATCTGGTGTGGTTTCAAACGGGAAGCTGTCGCAGAAAAGCTGATACTGTTCTTTGTCGTGCTTAAAGGCGAAACCGGCTTTTGCCGCGCGCTGGGCATAGATGTCGAGCAGTTCAGCTGCAACATCGCGCACTTTTTCCGCGGCTTTCTGGCGCGCGCGCGACCAGGCATCGCCACCAAGCTTGTGCAGCGGTGCGTTTTCTTCGGCACCGCCGGCGTAGCGACTGATAAGGTGCAGGGACGTCACCGGTACGTACAGTTTGGCATCGCCCGCATAGGTGAGCATCAGGTACTCACCTTTGATTCCACCCGCTTCCAGCGTGGTCATGCCTGCATAGCGGCCCACACCGTGCTCCAGATGCACCACCGGCTGGCCCGGGTGCAATTCGGCCAGGTTACGAATCAGCGTGTCTGGGTTAATGGTTCGTCGGCTTTCCTGACGGCGGCGCCCCACGCGCTCGCCGAGCATGTCACTTTCACATATCAATGCCCGGTTGCGTTGTGTGTCAATAAAACCGTGTTCGCTGGAGCCGATAGTCAGCCAGTAAGCGCCGGGCTGCGCATCCTCAAGTCGCTGCAGGCGTTTAGGGGCAATTTTGAGGCGTGCCAGCAGTTCGCCCAGCGCCTCGCGGCGGCCTTCACTTTCAACAGAGAAGATAACCGCGCCAGTAAAATGCTCAAGAAAGCGGCGCAGGTTATCAAGCGGCGCTTTTTGCTGTGGCTGCACGGACAGGTCAGGCAGTGGCTGGTAACCGAGGTTGGTATTCGCCGCTTTCTCAGGGAGCGATTCTTTTTTAAGTTGTATACGGGGCCAGTTTTTTAGGGCGCCGAAGAGTTCATCTGGCGCCATCCACAGCGTGATGGGTGCCAGCAGCGGGCGCATAGGATCCACGCCGCGGTTTTCGTAACGGGCATTCACATCCAGCCAGAAGCGCTCGGCACTCGCAGGCAAGTCCCCGGTATTCACGACCAGCGTATTTTTGGGGAAGTAGCTGAACAGTGGCTGCAAGGGTTCGCTAAAAAACAACGGTTGCCAGTATTCAATCCCGGTTGGCAATGTGCCTTTACTCACCTGCTGATAGATGTGCTCCGGGTCACGGCGCACCTCGAATTTGTCGCGCCACTGACTGCGGAACAACTCAATAGCCGTTTTGTCGGTCGGGAATTCGTGCGCCGGCAACAGGTTGATGGCATCCACTTCTTCCAGCGTACGCTGGCTGTCTACATCAAACAGGCGCAGGCTGTCGAGCTCGTCATCAAAAAAGTCAAGGCGATAGGGCGACTCGCTGCCCATCGGCCACAGATCCAGCAACGCGCCGCGGGTGGCATATTCACCGTGTTCCATTACCTGGTCAACGTGACGGTAGCCTGCGTTTTCAAGCTGGTCGCGCAGGTTGTCGCGTGACAACCGCTGGCCTTTTTTCATGACCAGGGCGTGGGCATGCAGATAACTGTGCGGACATACGCGCTGCATCAACGTATTCACCGGCATAATCAGTACGCCGCGTTGCATCCCCGGTAGTTGATAGAGTGTGGACAGGCGTGATGACACGATATCCTGATGCGGAGAGAAGCTGTCATAAGGCAGTGTTTCCCAGTCGGCAAGGTTCATTACCAGTGCATCGGTAAACTGCCGGACTTCATCGTGAAGACGCAGGGCGTTTTGCATGTCAGGGGCAATCAGAATGACCGGTCCCTGGTGGCGTTCGGCAATTTCTGCAACTTCGCTGGCGCACGCCGCGCCGGTCAGTTCGCCAAACTGGCGCTGGTCGCCCGCACTTTGCGGCAGGCTGTATCGGTTTTGTTCAGACATAGAAAAACTGCTGTCTCTCTGCTGTGCCCGCGCAGCCGCGTGGGTAAATTCTGTAGGATAGCCAGAGCGTTATTATCGCTTATCAACCGAGCCTGGCAAGCGGGTTTGCCTTGTGAGTATAAAACAGCTTCAGATGAGTAGCCCCTGTTATGCAGGGGCTGTGGGTCTACCGTTCGGCAATCAGGTTGCGCGGTGGAGTGAAGAGCAGGTCACCAGTCAGCCCGCGCGACAGTCTGCGCATCAAAAGCCCAAACAGCGTACACAACCCAAGGCTGATGAACGGGTAACTTAGCAGTAGCAGCACCTGCGCGCCTGGCGTCAGGCGTTGCTGATTGAACAGACCGATGACGAGCAGGCTCATGGCTTCAATCAGAATGCGGTGTGTGGTGTATATAGCAATCGTATTACTGCCGATGGTATTGAACAGAGAATGGGGGCGGCTTCCCCAGCGCTGTTCCAGCGAGAAGAAGAGTTTCATGATAAACAGAATCGACAGCATGGAAAGGGGCAAATTGATGTTACTCAGGTAAAGCACACCAGCCAGCGCCAGCGCAGCAAGTAGCAGCAACGGGTGCTGGGTGAAGCGCCAGCCTTTCATAAACGTCACTAACTGCCCGCCAAACCAGGCGCCCATTGCGTAATACGGCATATTGCGTATTACGCTGTTCATGCCCCAGAACGGGGTTGGCAGGAAGTTTATCGCAATACTCACCACTATCAGCAGCGGGAAAACCACAGCCCGATTGCGGTGTAAAAGTTTGCAGCCAATAAAATAGAGCACCAGTGCGTAGAGATACCACAGGCTGGTACTGGCGGTGATCATACTAAAAGCGAACTGGCCTGGCGTACTGGCATAAGCGGCATTGGAGCGAGGATCATGCTCCATACCCGCGGGCAGCCACTGGTTGATATGGCTTATCAGTATCCACTGCAGCACGCCCCACAGCACCAGCACCCAGACAATGTTCCACACCCGCTTATTCACACAGCCGCGCCAGCCAACCTGGTCGATGTAGCGTGTGACCAGATAGCCGGAAATAAAGAAAAATACCGGCATACGAAACGGTGCCAGGTAGGCATTGCCATAAATCCACAGCTTGGCGAGATAGACGGCATTGCCCTGAAGCTGCCCGAGAATAGGCGGATAAAAGGTGATGACGGAGTGATAGATAACCACCAGACAGATGCACATCCCTTTAATCTGGTTAATCCACAGTTGCTGAGTTTTCATAAATAATCGGCATGCTAAGTTGGTAACAAAGGCTTAATTCTGAGAAGGGCGTGTCAGGTTGCGTACTCCAAAAGTCTGTTTTTGTAACGCATTGACGTATTTAAGAAAATCCTCACACTGAGCTTGATACAGGTAGTTAACACTTAACTACAGTCTAATGT
>JALAGK010000409.1 GCA_022712475.1 Enterobacteriaceae bacterium | reverse complement strand
GTCGGCACGAGCGCGGGCCAGCGCTGAGACGCACAGCGGCACAAATTCGCTGTTGGCACGCAGCCGTGAAATGGCCCGCTCTACCGCCTGTGGATTGAGATCGTTAATCAGGCAGCGCTGCACCTGCTGGCGTTTTTCCGGTGCCAACGCCAGATAATCCAGCACTTCATCCACCAGCAGTTGTCCTTCACGGTCCGGGTCCCCGGCGTGCACCACTTCGCTTGCCTCAGCCAGCAGTTTTTTGATGACGTTAAGTTGCTTTGCAACCGAAGGGCGCGGCTGTAGCCGCCATTTTTCCGGCACGATAGGTAAATCGGCGAGGCTCCAGCGCGCGTAACGGCTGTCGTAGACATCCGGCTGCGCCTGCTCCAACAGGTGGCCCACGCACCAGGTCACGACCTGACCGTTGCCACACTCAATAAAACCGTCACCGCGACGGTGCGGTTTGGGTAGCACATCAGCAATAGCACGCCCGAGACTCGGTTTTTCCGCAATAAACAGCCGCATGTTTTCAGCGAATCTCAATCATTGGGCGGCCTGCCTGGGCGGCGTTGAGTTCGCCAATAGCGGTGAGCGTCAGCCCCAGCGTTTGCGCCTGTGCCAGTACGTCGTGCTCTGCCGCTGGCGTCACCGCCAGCAGCAGGCCGCCGGAGGTTTGCGGGTCACACACTAAATCGCGCCACGCCTGCGGCATATCGCCAAGCAGATGACCGTAGCTGGCAAAGTTGCGTCCGGTACCGCCAGGTACACAACCCTGAGCAATATACGCTTCAACACCCGGTAGTTTCGGTATGCTGTCATACCAGACATCGGCCTGTACGCCTGCCCCTTCGCACATCTCGCTCAGGTGGCCCATCAGGCCAAAACCGGTGACATCCGTCATTGCCTTCACCCCTTCCTGCTCGGCAAAAATCGCCCCCGCGGAGTTCATGCGGCACATAACTTCAGTTGCCAACCCTGCATGCTCTGGCTTAAGCAGTGATTTTTTCTCAGCAGTGGTAAGCACGCCAATACCTAGCGGTTTGGTAAGGTAAAGTTTGCATCCTGCCTGTGCGGTGCTGTTCTTTTTGACCCGTTCAGTCGGCACGATGCCGGTGACAGCAAGGCCAAAAATCGGCTCCGGCGCATCAATAGAGTGACCACCTGCGAGCACAATACCGGCCTGGCGACAGGCATGGCGACCGCCTTCTGTCACTTCGCGGGCAATTTCAGGGGCAAGTTTATCCAGCGGCCAGCCAAGAATGGCGATAGCCATAATGGGTTTACCGCCCATCGCGTAGATATCACTGATGGCATTGGTGGCAGCAATACGGCCAAAATCGAACGGTGAGTCGACTATTGGCATAAAGAAATCGGTGGTACTGATAACGCTGGTGCCATTACCGAGGTCATAAACAGCGGCATCATCGCGCGTCTCATTGCCTACCAGCAGTTGCGGATCGGTAAACTTCGCCTGTTCGCTGTGCAGGATAGTTTCAAGCACTTTAGGGGAAATTTTGCATCCGCAGCCGGCACCGTGGCTGTATTGCGTCAAACGAATAGCTTGCTCGCTCATGGACCTCTCCTGTCATTGGCAATGTGACATATGGTAGCGCCAGAATCGCAGACTGGTAAGAGCGGCGGTCTGAATTGCGCCGCAACCGGTCACAATCCAGACAGCTTTGCGAGCAGGAATCAGAAATGATGCACGAACGGCGCAGTATCCGGCACGCTGATAGTGGTGGACGCTTTAAGTTGTGGTGTTCCCAGATAAAGGAAGCCCACTATCTGGTCCTGCTCACGACATTCAAACGCCGCACGCACTCTGGGATGGTCGGTCCATGGGCCACTACGCCAGATACCATTGTAGCCTTGTGCAACGGCAGCCATCTGCATCTGTACCACCGCACAGCCTGCAGAAATCACCTGCTCCCACTGCGGCACTTTCGGGTGCTCAGTACAGTGCGCTACCACAGTAATAATCAGCGGTGCACGAAACGGCGACGTGCGTGCTTTTTCACGCGCCTTATCGTCCAGCCCGCTTTCCAGCGCGGCAGCGTCCAGCAACTGGCTAAAACGCTCGCGTCCTTCCCCCTCAATCAGGAAAAAACGCCAGGGTTGCAAGGTGCCGTGATCCGGCGCGCGCATGCCCGCACGCAGAATGTTTTCAAGTACCTCACCGCCTGGCGCAGGCTCCGCCAGGCGTGACGCGCTGCGTCGGTTAACGAGCAGTTCTAATGCATCCATTTGACAGACTCCAGTCGAAAATGTGGTCTCGAAGCTAACACAGCGGCAACAATTGTTACAGCGGGTGCGGCAATTCCTGCTGACTTTTGGCCGATGGATATTTAGGATAACCACCATTCTGGCCGCGATTTGGCCATTCATCCTGTAATGGAGAAGACATGCGCACACTATGGCGAGGCATAGCCAGCATTTTCAGGTGGAGCTGGCGGCTGCTCAATTTCGTCAGAAACCTGGTGTTAAATCTGTTTTTTATATTCCTGGTGCTGATTGGCATTGGTATCTGGGCGCAATTTAGTAGCAGCGGTTCCTCACAGCCGGTAAGCCAGGGTGCGCTGCTGCTGGACATCACAGGTGTGGTGGTTGATAAGCCCTCCGTCAGCAATAAACTGGGCATTATTGGCCGCCAGCTGTTTGGTGCAAGCTCTGACCGTCTGCAGGAAAACTCGCTGTTCGATATTGTGGATTCCATTCGCCAGGCACAGGGGGATAAAAACATCACCGGTATCGTGCTGGATCTGCGTAATTTTGCCGGTGGCGATCAGCCGTCGCTGCGCTACATTGGTAAAGCGCTGCAGGCGTTTCGCGACAGCGGCAAACACGTTTACGCTTACGGCGATAACTACAGCCAGAGTCAGTATTATCTGGCAAGCTTTGCCAATACGGTCTGGATGGCACCGCAGGGCGCGGTAGATTTGCATGGTTTTGCCACCAACGGTCTGTACTATAAGTCGCTGCTCGACAAGCTGAAGGTCACCACGCACATCTTTCGCGTAGGCACCTACAAGTCCGCGGTTGAACCTTATCTGCGTGACAATATGTCTGACGCCGCGCGTGAGGCCGACAGCCGCTGGATTGGCCAATTGTGGAGCGGCTATCTCGACACTATTGCCGCTAATCGCCGCATTACGGCCCAGCAGGTGTTCCCTGGTGCGCAACCGATGATTGATGCCCTGAAACGCAATGGCGGTGATACCGCGAAATATGCGCTCGACAATAAACTCGTCGATAAGCTCGGCACGGCGGCTCAGTTCAGTCAAGAGCTGGTTAAACAGTTCGGCTGGAGCGCAAAGGATAAAGATTATCGCGCCATCAGTTATTACGACTACCAGGTGAAAAGCGCACCGCAAACCGGTGATGCTATTGCGGTCATTTACGCCAACGGCGCCATCATGGATGGCGAAGAAACACCGGGCAACGTTGGTGGTGACACCACCGCCTCACAGATTCGCGATGCACGT
>JALAGK010000408.1 GCA_022712475.1 Enterobacteriaceae bacterium | reverse complement strand
TTGTTATACCGTTCGCATCCCATAAAGAGAGTGGTTTACCGACTTACGGGAGTGTGAAACAATCGCTCTTATTCAGTTTTTTTTGAGGTAGTCCCGTGATCGACGATGATGGCTACCGCCCAAATGTTGGTATTGTCATTTGTAACCGGCAGGGTCAGGTGATGTGGGCCAGGCGTTTTGGTCAACATTCCTGGCAGTTTCCTCAAGGGGGAATCAACCCGGGCGAATCGGCTGAACAGGCGATGTATCGGGAATTGTATGAAGAGGTGGGACTGCATCGCAAAGATGTGCGTCTGATTGCTTCAACCCGAAACTGGCTGCGTTACAAATTACCGAAACGTTTGGTGCGTTGGGACACTAAGCCGGTTTGCATCGGCCAGAAACAAAAGTGGTTTCTGTTGCAGTTGACGGGCAGCGACAACGATATCAATCTGCAAACCAGCGGTACGCCAGAATTTGACGGCTGGCGCTGGGTCAGCTTCTGGTATCCGGTTCGTCAGGTGGTTTCATTCAAACGCGATGTTTATCGCCGCGTGATGAAAGAGTTTGCCAGCACCGTTATGCCGCTTCAGGAGCCTGCGCCTGTGCGAAATGCTTCCTCCAGTTGGCGCAGAAAACGAGGTTAAGTCACGCGTAATATGCTCACCCTGCTGCGAGAAATTGTCGAAAAGGTTGCCAGTGCGCCGCGCCTGAATGAGGCGCTGCGTATTCTGGTTGATGACATCTGCCAGGCCATGGATACCGAGGTTTGTTCTGTTTACCTTGCCGACCATGAGCGGTGTTGCTATTACCTGATGGCGACCCGTGGTCTTAAAAAACCGCGCAACCGTACGGTCACGCTTGCCTTTGATGAAGGGCTGGTTGGCCTGGTTGGGCGACTGGCAGCACCGATAAATCTCGCCGACGCGCAAAAACATCCCAGCTTCAAATACATTCCCGCCGTTAAAGAAGATCATTTCCGCTCTTTCCTGGGCGTGCCGATTATTCAGCGTCGCCAGTTGCTCGGCGTATTGGTGGTTCAGCAGCGTCAACTGCGTCAGTTTGATGAAAGTGAAGAGTCTTTCCTGGTTACGCTGGCAACTCAGATGGCGGCTATTCTGTCTCAGTCCCAGCTGACAGCGCTATTTGGCCAATACCGGCAAACCCGCATTCGTGCGCTGGCTGCAGCGCCGGGTGTGGCGGTGGCCGAAGGCTGGATGGACGCAACGCTTCCGCTCATGGAGCAGGTCACTGAGGCCTCAACGCTGAACACGGCGCTTGAACGTGAGCGCCTGGCGACGGCGCTGGAGGAGGCCGCAGGAGAATTTCGGCGTTTTAGTAAGCGTTTTGCCGCTGGCGCGCAAAAAGAGACGGCGGCGATTTTTGACCTTTATTCGCATCTGTTGATGGACGCTCGCCTGCGTCGCGAGCTATATGCTGAAGTTGATAAGGGCTGTGTGGCTGAGTGGGCAGTCAAAAAAGTCATTGAGAAATTTGCCGCTCAGTTTGCCGCGCTTAGCGATGGCTATCTCAAAGAACGCGCCGGCGATCTGCGTGCGCTGGGTCAGCGCCTGTTGTTTCACCTCGACGACACTATTCTCAGCCCCAATAGCTGGCCACATCGCTTTGTGCTGGTTGCCGACGAACTCTCAGCGACAACCCTTGCGGAGCTGCCGCCCGACAGACTAGCGGGCGTGGTGGTGCGTGATGGTGCGGCCAACTCGCACGCGGCAATCATGGTACGTGCGATGGGTATTCCCACCGTGATGGGTGCCGATATTCAGCCTGCAATGTTGCAGGGGCGCATGCTGATAGTGGATGGCTACCGCGGCGAGGTGCTGGTTGACCCTGAAGCGGTGTTGCTTGCTGAATACCAGCGGTTGATTAACGAAGAAGATGCGCTTAGCAAACTGGCAGAAGGCGAAGCCGAGCAACCTGCGCAGCTTAAAAGCGGTGAGCGTATACAGGTACTGCTTAACGCGGGCCTTAGCCCGGAGCATGAGCAAAAGCTCGGGGAATACATTGACGGTATTGGCCTGTACCGCACCGAAATCCCGTTTATGCTGCAAAGCGGTTTCCCGTCGGAAGAAGAGCAGGTGGCGCAGTACCAGGGCATGTTGCAGATGTTCCATGACAAGCCGGTAACGCTGCGTACGCTTGATGTGGGCGCTGACAAACAGCTACCCTACATGCCAATAAGTGAAGAAAATCCCTGCCTCGGCTGGCGCGGCATTCGTATTACGCTCGATCAGCCGGAGATCTTTCTTATCCAGGTACGCGCAATGCTGCGTGCTAATGCCGCGACCGGCAATCTCGGTATCCTGCTGCCGATGATAACCAGCCTTGATGAAGTGGACGAAGCGCGCCGTCTTATCGACAGGGCCCGTCAGGAAGTTGAGGAGGAGTTGGGATATGCTATCCCATTGCCGCGTATTGGCGTGATGATCGAAGTGCCGTCGATGATCTTTATGCTCCCACAGCTCAAAGGGCGTGTGGATTTTATCTCGGTTGGTTCTAACGATTTGACTCAGTATCTGCTGGCGGTCGACAGAAACAACACGCGTGTCGCAGGGCTGTATGACTGCCTGCATCCTGCCATGCTGCGTGCGTTGCACGCGATTGCCCAGACGGCGACGGCACTGGATATTGAACTGGGACTGTGCGGCGAAATGGCAGGCGATCCGATGTGTGTGGCACTGTTGACCGGCATGGGATATCGCCATCTCTCCATGAACGGGCGCTCGGTTGCGCGCGTAAAATATCTGCTGCGCCATATTGATTATGCTGATGCCTGCGACCTGGCACAGCGTTGTCTGCAATTGCAGATGTCAGCAGAAGTGCGTCATCAGGTGGCTGCATTTATGGAGCGGCGCGGTATGGGTGGACTTATCCGCGGCGGGCGCTAGGCAGACGTTTCACACCTTGCAATTACATTTCTTTTACATCTTCGCACCCGCCTCACTGACGTGCTTTGTGCTATTATCCGCTGCTTTGGGAGCGCGCCCTCAGGCGTGCAGCGTAACGCCCGTCGGCTCTCCCGGCGGGGTAACAATGCTTTATGGTGACAGATGAACAGTGGCTATCTGCGTTTTCCCGACTTTGATCCGGTGATTTTTTCAATCGGCCCGGTTTCACTTCACTGGTACGGGCTGATGTACCTGGTGGGTTTCGTTTTTGCTATGTGGCTTGCCACGCGCCGTGCCAACCGTCCGGGCAGTGGCTGGACCAAAAACGAAGTAGAAAACCTGCTCTATGCAGGCTTCCTGGGTGTGTTTCTGGGGGGCCGTATTGGTTATGTGCTGTTTTATAACTTCCCGCTTTTCATGGACGACCCGCTGTATCTGTTCCGGGTCTGGGATGGCGGTATGTCATTCCACGGCGGTCTGATTGGCGTTATCTGCGTCATGCTTATCTTTGCACACCGTACCAAACGTACCTTCTTTCAGGTTTCTGACTTTATCGCGCCGCTTATTCCTTTTGGCCTTGGTGCCGGACGTTTGGGTAACTTTATTAACGGCGAGCTTTGGGGGCGTGTTGACCCGGATTTTCGCTTCACCATGCTGTTTCCTAACTCGCGCACCGAAGATTTGGCTCTGTTGCAAACACATCCTCAGTGGCAATCGCTGTTCGACACCTATGGCTCGCTTCCGCGTCACATGTCCCAGATCTATGAAATGGTGCTCGAAGGGATTGTGCTGTTTATTATCCTCAATCTCTTTATTCGCAAGCCGCGTCCAACCGGTGCGGTATCGGGCCTGTTCCTGATTGGCTACGGTGCGTTTCGCATCATTGTTGAGTTTTTCCGCCAGCCGGACGCGCAGTTCACCGGCACCTGGGTGCAGTACATCAGCATGGGGCAAATACTCTCCGTACCGATGATTGTGGCCGGCGTTGCCATGATGGTCTGGGCGTATCGCCATCCTAAGCCGCAGATTTCGTGAGGAAGTAATGAAACAGTACCTTGATTTAATGGCTAAAGTACTGGCCGAGGGAACGCCGAAAGATGACCGCACAGGTACCGGTACCTTATCCATCTTTGGTCACCAGATGCGTTTTAATTTACGCGATGGATTTCCGCTGGTAACCACCAAACGCTGCCATCTGCGCTCGATCATTCATGAACTGCTGTGGTTCCTCAAAGGCGACACGAACATTGCTTACCTGCGTGAAAATAACGTCACTATCTGGGACGAGTGGGCGGATGAAAACGGTGACCTCGGACCGGTGTATGGCAAACAGTGGCGCTCCTGGGGCGCGCCAGACGGTAAGCACATTGACCAGATTGCGAAGGTGCTGGAGCAGCTAAAAAGCGATCCGGATTCGCGCCGTATTATTGTCTCAGCGTGGAACGTGGGTGAGCTGGACCAGATGGCGCTGGCGCCGTGCCACGCATTCTTTCAGTTTTACGTGGCGGACGGGCGTTTGTCTTGCCAGCTTTACCAGCGCTCCTGCGATGTTTTTCTGGGATTGCCGTTTAACATTGCCAGCTATGCATTACTGGTACACATGATGGCGCAGCAGTGTGATCTGGAAGTTGGGGATTTTGTCTGGACCGGGGGCGATACGCACCTGTACAGCAACCACCTGGAGCAGACCCATCTTCAGTTGACCCGCGAGCCGCGCCCGCTGCCGAAGCTGGTGATTAAACGCAAACCGGCGTCGTTGTTTGATTACCGCTTCGAAGACTTCGAGATTGAAGGCTACGATCCGCATCCGGCTATCAAAGCGCCTGTTGCCATTTAAGCTTTTCGCTAACGGCACCTTCGGGTGCCGTTTTTCGTTGCTGCTTCCGTCATTTTTGCAACAGGCTGCAACCGCTATGGATTTCTTCGATAGCGCCTCGTAATCCTCTTTTTCTCTGCTGGAACGCGCGCGCCAGTGCGCCACACTGTTGCCATGACGAATAAACAGCGAGGCTACAGCCTTATGGAGCTCATTATGGTTATGGCGATTGTGCTGGCGCTCTGCGGTGCCGGGTTGCACGGCTGGCAGCAGTGGCAGCAACATCAGCGCCTGGTGCAAAGCTCGCGCCTGCTGCTGGCGTGGTTGCAGCAGCAGCGCGATGAAGCGAATGCCTTTAACCGTGACAGCACGATTACGCTGGTCCGTGATGGCTCCCGCTGGTGTCTGAGCGGGAATGTACCGCCGTCAAATGCCTGCCGTGAAGGTGAGCGGGGTGTGTGGCAGCCTCAATGGCCGGACATTTCGCTTACGGAAATCACAACCGGTCTGACGTTCTTTGGTTTGCGCAATACCGCGAGGCCGGGGCGAATTACGCTTGAGAACCCGAGCGGGCGTTGGCGGGCCGTTATATCTGTGTGGGGACGTATTCGTTTGTGCCAGCCAGGCTTGTCAGGGTGCCAGTGACACGCGGCTTTACCTTGCCTGAAGCGCTGCTGGCTGTAGCGATTGGCAGTGTAATATTGCTGGCGGGCAGCCGCCTGCTGCCGGGGATACAGCTCGCGACGTTGCGCGAAACGCAAGCGCAGAACCTCGAGGCCGAATTGTGGCGGCTGGTATTTACTGTGGGTAAAACGCTACAGCGTGCCGGTTACTGTCGTAGTGAATGCACGCTGGAGGGCCTCAGGTTGTTGGATGATGGGCGTTGCGTCATCATTTCCCGTGAGTTGGCTCCCGGTACCGGGACTGAGCAGGTGGGCTTTCGACTTAAAAACGGGGCGCTGGAGACCTTTAGCGGTAGCGTAAACTGTGACGGCGTGGGCTGGGAGAGAATGACCGATCCGGGCAGCCTGGAGGTTGCCCAGTTTCAGGTCAGGCGAGAAGACCGGGGGATATTTGCACCGCGTCTGACTATTACGCTGCGTGCACTGGCATTGAATGCGCCGGGCAGGGTACAGGAACAGGTGCACAGCGTCAGCGGATTTAATCTGTGAAACATCAACGCGGAGGCGCGACGCTCGCGGCTATCATGGTGCTGATTCTGTCAGGTACGCTGTTATTGAGCGGATTGGGCCAACTTTTTGAACGGCGTATGCCCACGGTTGCAAGTGAAATTCGCCGTATACGTGCCACTGCTGAGGCGCATAGCGCGCTGGCGTGGGGCACGATGCAGCGCTGGCAGCCGCGGTCACACTGGCAGTGCCGGTCTATGGGGAGCGGTCAGGCTTGCCTGCGTCAACTGGAGGGTGGGTTGCTGCTGCTGGGTCAGGACGAAACGGGCCTGTTACGCGTCTGGCAGCGTGCCACATTGCGCGAGGGAAAGGTGGTGTTAAGCCCGCACAGCTGGAGTGATTTCTGCCCGTTGGCGACAATGGCGGAGTGTGTACCATGAATGGCCGAATGCGAGGTTTCAGTCTGCCGGAAACATTGCTGGCGCTTTTGCTGTTGGCCATTGTGTCCAGTGGGCTGGCAAACTGGCAGCGCGCGCTGGCGCATGGACTACGCGTGCAAAGCCAAACGCTGAGACAGTGGCGAATGCTTGAGCAGCAAAGCGACATTGCGCCTGTGCAACAGGCGCCGGCGCAGATAACGCGACGCGAGACATCGCAGGGCGGATGTGTCAGCATCTCGGTCACGCTGACCGGGCCGCAAGGCGACCGAGGCCAACTTAACCGCTTACACTGCCCTGTGAAATAGCGGCTATTGCACGCAAAGCTTAATTTTTAGTGGGTTATGTAGACTGTGACCTTAGCCGTTGTGCGGGTCAATTATCAGAAACGTCGCCAGACATCTCAGGTTTTAAGAGGACATGTTTATGTTGCGGGTGTATCACTCCAACCGGCTGGACGTGCTGGAAGAAATTATGGAGTTCATTGTGGAGCGCCAGCCGCTGGACGATCCCTTTGAGCCAGAAACGGTGCTGGTGCAAAGCGTGGGCATGTCCCAATGGCTGCAAATGACGCTGGCGCAGCGCTTTGGTATTGCCGCTAACGTTGAGTTTCCGCTGCCTTCAAGTTTTATCTGGGACATGTTCGTACGTGTACTGCCGGGTATCCCCAAAGAAAGCGCCTTTAGTAAAAGCAGCATGACCTGGAAATTGATGAGTCTGTTGCCGCAGTGTCTTGATAACCCGGAGTTTGAAACCCTGCGTGTGTATCTGGCTGAAGATAGTGATGACCGTAAGTTGTTTCAGTTGGCAAGCCGGGTAGCAGATCTATTTGACCAGTACCTGGTGTATCGCCCACAGTGGCTTTTACGCTGGGAAGCGGGCGAGCAAGTGGAGAGTCTCAGCGACGTACAGCGCTGGCAGGCGACGCTGTGGCGCGAGCTAAATGCACTAACTGACAAACTGGGCCAACCGCGTTGGCATCGTGCCAATCTCTATAGCCGATTTATCCATACACTTGAAGAGGCAGAGACCTGTCCGCCGGGGCTGCCGCCACGCATCTTTATCTGTGGTATTTCTGCGCTGCCGCCGGTTTATCTGCACGCACTCCAGGCGCTGGGCCGCCATATTGATGTTCATCTCCTGTTCACGAACCCGTGTCGTTACTACTGGGGCGATATTAAAGACCCTGCTTTCCTGGCACGCCTGATGAGTAAGCAGCGGCGAAAACACAACGCAGAACGCACGTTGGCGCTGTTTAAAGAAAACGCAGATGTTCCGGGTTTGTTTAACGAGGCCGGTGAGCAGGCCGTAGGTAACCCGCTACTGGCATCATGGGGCAAGCTGGGGCGGGATTACAGCTTTTTGCTCTCTGAGCTGGAGCACGTTGAAGACGTTGATGTGTTTGTGGACGTGCCTGAAGATAATCTGTTGCACCGCTTACAGGGCGACCTGCTGGAGCTACGGGACCGGGAGGTTGCCGGGCTGACAGAAGCTGAGTTTATGCGCAGTGACAATAAACGTCTGCTCGCGCCTGACGATCGCAGCGTGGCTGTGCACGTGTGCCACAGCCCTCAGCGTGAGGTGGAGGTATTGCACGACCGGCTACTGGCAATGCTTGAAGACGACCCAACGCTGACGCCGCGCGATATTATCGTGATGGTGGCAGATATCGACAGTTACAGTCCGTTTATTCAGGCTGTGTTTGGCAGTGTGAGTGACGAACGGCGCTTGCCGTTTGCTATCTCCGACCGCCGGGCACGCCAGGCGCATCCGGCTATTCAGGCGTTTATTTCACTGCTGGGGCTAGCGGACAGCCGTTTTATTTCAGAAGACGTGCTGGCGCTGCTTGAGGTCCCGGCGCTGGCCGCGCGCTTTGAAATTGATGAGGAAGGGCTGCGCTACCTACGCCAGTGGGTGAGTGAGTCCGGCGTGCGCTGGGGGCTTGATGACAACAACGTGCGCGATATGGATTTGCCAGTGACCGGCCAGCATACATGGCGTTTTGGACTGATGCGCATGCTGCTGGGGTATGCGATGCAAAGCGATGCCGGGGAGTGGCAGGACGTGTTGCCCTATGACGAATCCAGCGGACTGATTGCTGCTCTGGTCGGGCATCTGGCAGATTTGCTGGCCGAGCTTAACCGTTGGCGTGCCGAGCTTTCGAAGCCGCGTACGCTGGATGAATGGCTGGCGTTGTGTAGGGATATGTTGAACGCATTTTTCCTGCCAGATGCCGACACTGAAGCCGCGCTCACGCTGATTGAACAGCAGTGGCAGACGGTCATCAGCCAGGGGCTGGAGGCCGACTACCGTGCAGCCGTGCCGTTGCGGCTTTTGCGCGATGAACTGGCTTCCCGCTTAGATCAGGAGCGTATTAGCCAGCGCTTTCTGGCCGGGCCGGTTAACTTTTGCACTTTGATGCCGATGCGCTCTATTCCATTTCGCGTGGTGTGCCTTCTGGGGATGAACGACGGTGTTTACCCACGCGTGCTGCCGCCGCTGGGTTTTGATCTTATGAGTGAAAAACCGGTGCGTGGCGATCGCAGCCGCCGTGATGATGACCGTTATCTGTTCCTTGAAGCGCTAATTTCCGCTCAGCAGTGCCTGTGGATTAGCTATATTGGCCGCTCGGTACAGGACAACAGCGAAAAATTCCCGTCGGTGCTGGTTGAGGAGTTAGTGAACTACATTGCCCACAGTCATTATCTGGCGGGTGATGAGGCATGTAACAGTGACGAAAGTGCACAGCGTGTGCTGCGCCATATTATCTGCGAACATCCACGCACACCGTTTGATGCTGCAAGATTCACGCCTGACACTGAGTTTCAGAGTTACGCGCGTGAGTGGCTGCCTGCCGCCAGCGAGCAGGGTGAGGCACAGCCTGATTTTATTCAGCCACTCAATGAGCTGCCGGTAGAAGAAATCTCTTTTGAGCAGTTACAGCGCTTCTGGCGTCATCCGGTCAGAGCATTTTTCCAGATGCGCCTGAGGGTTAACTTTGCTCAGGAAGATGCCGAATTACCGGACAGCGAACCGTTTACGCTGGACTCGCTCAACCGTTTTCGCATGAACCAGCAGTTACTGAATACGCTGGTACATCAGCAGGATCCGGATGCACTCTACCGGCGCTATCGCGCGGCAGGTGAGCTGCCCTATGGCGCGTTTGGTGATATCTGGTGGGATGCCCAGTGTGATGAAATGCGTACACTGGCCCAGAAAGTGCTGGAAGAGCGCCAACCGGGTGAGAACAGGGAAATTAACCTGCTATTGGACGGCGTGCGGTTAACTGGCTGGCTTACTGACATACAACCGGATGGGTTGCTGCGCTGGCGGCCTTCATTACTGCGGGTGCCGCATGGTCTGCAATTGTGGCTGGAGCATCTGGTTTATTGTACCAGTGGCGGTAGCGGACACAGCCGTCTGTTAGGGAGACGAGACGGTGAGTGGCATTTCCCGGCGCTTACACGTGTTGAGGCAGAAGCTTTGCTTTCTGAACTGGTAAAAGGCTACCGTCAGGGGCTGCGCGAGCCGCTGATTTTACTGCCCGACAGCGGTGGTGCCTGGCTTAAGACCTGCTATGACCCACAGACTGACAGCATCCTCTGGGATGAAGACACGCAGCGTAAAGCGAGGGCAAAACTGGTACAAACATGGGAAGGTAATCAGACCGTAGGTGGCGAAGGCCAGGATATCTGGTTACAGCGACTTTGGCGAACGCTTGATGAGGATTATTATGATGCTATCGTGCGTGAAGCACAGCGCTGGTTATTACCGTTATTTAGTCATCAGCGATCTGTATAAAAATTGCACAGTTCGGGGCGGTGATTTATGATGCGCCACGCTCCCCGATAATAAGAAATGTCGCAACGCGCGTTCATTGCGCGAATGTTGCCAGAAGCGGCGCAAGTTAATGATGATGTCAGGCCGTTCTACTATGAGGTTCGTGAATGCCTAATTGCAGCACCTGGTTTAAAGCCTTTTTCTTAATTTTTGCCCTCTGGGCGCCCTTGAGTCAGGCAGACACGGGCTGGCAGCCAGTCGAGAAAACTATTCGTAAGAGTCAGCAAGACCCCCGTGCCTATGAGGCAATCCGGCTGGATAACGGCATGGAAGTCCTGCTGGTTTCCGACCCACAAGCCGTCAAATCACTGGCAGCGCTGGTAGTGCCCGTTGGCTCGCTACAGGACCCGGACAGTCAGCAAGGTCTTGCTCACTATCTTGAGCACATGGTCCTGATGGGCTCAAAAAAATACCCCGACCCGGAGGGGCTGGCCGAGTTTTTGAAAAAACACGGCGGTAGTCATAACGCCAGTACGGCAGCCTACCGCACAGCCTTTTACCTTGAAGTAGAAAACGACGCGCTGGAGCCCGCGGTGGACCGGCTGGCGGATGCGATTGCTGAGCCGAATCTGTCGCCGGAATACGCCGAGCGAGAACGCAATGCGGTGAACGCCGAGTTAACGCTGGCGCGCGCGCGCGACGGGATGCGCATGGCGCAGGTCAGCGCCGAAACCATTAACCCGGCGCACCCTGGCGCACGTTTTTCCGGCGGTAACCTGGACACCCTGAGCGATAAACCCGGCAGCAAACTTCAGGACGCACTGTTGGCGTTTCGCCAGCAGTGGTACTCTGCTAATATCATGAAAGCGGTTATCTATGGCAACAAACCCTTGCCAGAGTTGGCGCGTATTGCCGCTGGCACATGGGGACGTGTGCCAAACCATAATATCAAGGCACCGGAAATTACCGTGCCGGTGGTCACTGAGGCCCAGAAAGGGCAAATCATTCATTACGTGCCGGTGCTTCCCCGTAAAGTCGTACGTGTTGAGTTCCGTATCGATAACAACAGCGATAAGTTTCGCAGCAAAAGTGACGAGCTTATCGGCTACCTGATTGGCAACCGTAGCGCTGACACGCTCTCTGACTGGCTGCAAAAGCATGGGCTGGCTGAAAGCGTTAACGCCAGCTCTGACCCGATGGTAGCGGGCAACGGCGGCGTGTTTGTCATTTCTGCTTCACTCACCGATAAAGGTCTGGCCCAACGCGATCGTGTTGTGGCTGCGATTTTTAGTTACCTGAAGTTGCTGCGTGAAAAAGGTGTGGATAAGCGCTATTTCGATGAATTGTCGCATGTGCTGGACCTGGATTTCCGCTATCCCACCATTACCCGAGACATGGATTATGTGGAGTGGTTGGCTGACACCATGCTGCGCGTGCCGGTTGAGCATACGTTGGACGCGGTAAATATTGCTGACAAATATAATGCGCAGGAAATCAATGACCGCCTGGCGATGATGACGCCGCAGAATGCCCGCATCTGGTATATCAGCCCTGATGAGCCACACAATAAAACCGCTTACTTTGTTGATGCCCCTTATCAGGTAGAAAAGATAACGCCAGTAATGCGGGATAAGTGGCACGATGAGGCACAGGATATTCATTTACAACTGCCCGCACTGAACCCGTACATCCCGGATGACTTTACGCTGATTAAGACCGAAAAGACCTATAAACATCCTGAGTTGCTGGTCGATGAGGCGGGGCTGCGTGCGTTGTATATGCCGAGCGCGCGTTTTGCTGATGAGCCGCGTGCCGATATTACCGCCATACTGCGTAATACAAAGGCGATGGACAGTGCCAGAAACCAGGTGTTGTTTGCGCTCAATGACTATATGGCAGGTATTGCGCTCGACGAACTGAGCAATCAGGCCTCTGTCGGCGGGATTTCGTTTTCCACCAATGCGAATAACGGGCTGATGGTGAGCGCCAGTGGTTATACCCAGCGTCTGCCACAGCTCTTCACTGAGCTTATTGACGGCTATTTTAGCTACAAACCCGAGGCCGACTGGCTGGAACAGGCTAAATCCTGGTACACACGCATGCTGGATTCTGCCGAAAAGGGCAAAGCTTATGAGCAGGCAATTATGCCGGTTCAGATGCTCTCTCAGGTGCCTTACTTCCAGCGTGCCGACCGCCGCGCTCAGCTGTCTTCCATCACGCTTGATGAGGTGCTGCGCTATCGCGATATGTTGCGTAAAAACGCAAAACCGGAGTTTCTGGTGCTGGGGAATATCACGCCGCAACAGGTAAAAACACTGGCGGCACAAACCCGCGACCGGCTTGATGCGAAGGGCGATGAGTGGTGCCGTACTAAGGATGTGCTGGTTCACAAGAAGCAGCGCATTCTGGTTGAGAAGCCGGGCACCAGCACGGATTCGGCGCTGGCGGCGGCGTTTGTGCCGGTCGGTTATGATGAAACGACCAGTTCAGCCTTAAGCTCGGTGCTGGCGCAGACTATTGCACCCTGGTTTTATACGCAGCTGCGTACCCGCGAGCAGCTTGGCTATGCGGTGTTCTCCTTCCCGATGGCGGTGGGGCGCCAGTGGGGCATCGCTTTTCTTTTGCAAAGCAGCGACAAGCAACCGGCGGCGCTTTGGGCACGCTATCAGGCTTTCTTCCCGACGGCGGAAAAACAGCTGCGTGAGATGACGCCCGAAGAGTTTGCGCAAATCAAGCAAGGCGTTATCGGCGAGATGATGCAGGCGCCGCAGACGCTTAGTGAAGAAGCGGCACGCTTTAGTAAAGATTTTGGCCGTGCAAATCTGAAGTTTGATTCACGCGATAAAGTGATTGCGGCCATTAAAACGCTCACGCAGCAGCAGCTGGTGGATTTCTTTCACCAGGCGGTGATAGCGCAAAGCGGCATGTCTATCCTGTCGCAGGTTGCCGGTAGCCAGGGCGGAAAAATGCAGTATGCCAGCCCTGAAGGCTGGCGGCTTGAAAATGATATTAGCGCGCTTCAGCAGTCAATGCCGTTGGTTAGTGAGAAACCATGAGTGAGGCAGATGCCCAGCCGCTTGACCCGCTCAGTCTGCCGCTTACCGGCGAGCGGCTGATTGAGGCGTCTGCGGGTACTGGAAAAACCTTCACTATTGCTGCGCTCTATCTGCGCCTGCTGCTGGGGCTGGGGGGGGAAACCGCCTTCCCGCGCTCGCTCGGGGTAGAAGAACTGCTGGTGGTGACCTTCACCGAGGCGGCGACCGAAGAGTTACGCGGTCGTATCCGTGCGCGAATCCATGAACTGCGTATTGCCTGCATTCGCGGGCGTACCGACGACCCGTTGTTAAAACGCCTGCTTGACGACATCCCTGATTTGCCCCAGGCGGCGCAGGTACTGCTGCTGGCAGAACGCCAGATGGACAATGCGGCGATATTTACCATTCATGGCTTTTGCCAACGCATGCTTAGTCTGAATGCCTTTGAGTCCGGGATGTTGTTTGAGCAGCGGCTACTGGAAGATGAAAGTCAGTTGCGTCAGCAGGCGTGTGCGGATTTCTGGCGTCGCCACTGTTACCCGCTCGCGCGCCCTGTTGCGCAGGCGGTGAGCGAAATGTGGTCTGGGCCGGAGGCTCTGCTGCGTGAGATTTACGCCTGGCTGCAGGGTGAAGCACCGCTGCTGCGCCAGCCTCCCGATAATGAAGAAACCCTCCAGCAGCGCCATGACGCGATTGTCGCGCGTATTGACGCTATCAAAGTCCAGTGGCGCGCGGCAGCGCCGGAACTGGAAGCGATGATTGCATCTTCCGGTGTGGACAAGCGCAGCTTCAGCAGCAAGAACCTGCCTACCTGGCTTGATAAAGTGGGCGAATGGGCAGCGCTTGAGACCACCACTTACCAGCTGCCCGATGCGCTGGCGAAGTTCGCACAATCCTTTCTCATTGAAAAAACCAAAAAGGGTGAGCCGCCGCGTCACCCTCTGTTTGACGCTATTGATGCGCTGTTGGCCGAGCCGCTTACGTTGCGCGATTTGGTCATCGCACGCGCGATTGTTGAGATTCGTGACAGCGTAGCGAAAGAGAAGCAGCGGCGCGGCGAGCTTGGGTTTGACGATATGCTAAGCCGCCTGGATATCGCATTGCGCCAGCCCGGCGCCGAGCAGCTTGCCGCCGCCATTCGCCGACGTTTCCCGGTTGCAATGATTGATGAATTTCAGGATACCGACCCGCAGCAGTACCGCATCTTTCGCCGTATCTGGTTAAAACAGCCTGATACGGCGCTGCTTCTGATTGGCGACCCTAAGCAGGCGATTTACGCCTTTCGCGGTGCGGATATCTTTACCTATATGCGTGCACGCGCCGAGGTGAGCGCCCACTACACGCTTGATACCAACTGGCGCTCGGCCCCAGGAGTAGTGGCGAGCGTTAACGCGCTGTTCGCGCACCAGAATAACCCTTTTTTGTTTCGTCAGATCCCTTTTTTGCCGGTGAATCCGGCGCCACGTAACGCCCACATGCGCTTTACCGTAGACGGTATCGTGCAAAAGCCAATGTCATTCTGGCTGGCCGCAGGAGAAGGGATTAGTGTAAGTGATTACCAACAAACTATGGCGCACCGCTGTGCGCGGCAGATAAGAGACTGGCTGGAAGCCGGACAGCTTGGCTCGGCCCTACTGTGGCGCGGTGATTCAGCACGTCCGGTACAGGCGAGTGATATTACCATCCTGGTGCGCAGTCGTGGTGAGGCCGCCGTGGTGCGTGAAGCGTTGACCGCGCTGAACATACCCTCTGTTTATCTCTCAAACCGTGACAGTGTGTTTGCCACCCAGGAAGCACGCGAGCTGTTATGGATTTTGCAGGCGGTACTGGTTCCCGGTCAGGAAAGCGCGCTGCGCAGCGCGATGGCAACCAGCATTCTTGGCCTGGATGCTCAGGCATTAGATGCACTCAATCTGGATGAAATGGCCTGGGATGCGCTGGTTGAAGAGTTTGACGGTTACCGCCAGTGTTGGCTGCGGCGCGGGGTGATGCCAATGCTGCGCGAGATAATGGCCAAACGTGGTGTGGCTGAAAGCCTGTTGGCCTCGCCGGGCGGCGAACGTCGCCTGACGGATGTGCTGCATCTGAGCGAGCTGTTACAAGAGGCGGCAGCAAGCCTCGACAGTGAACATGCGCTGGTACGCTGGCTGGCACAAAACATTGCCGAGCCTGACAGTAACGCCTCTTCTCAACAGCTGCGCCTGGAAAGTGACAGGCATCTGGTGCAGGTGGTGACCATCCATAAATCGAAAGGGCTGGAGTATTCGCTGGTTTGCCTGCCCTTTATTGCCAGTTTTCGCCCGCAAAAACAGGCGCTTTATCACGACCGAAGCACCTTTGAAACGCTGCTCGATCTGAGTAATGATGCTGAAAGTCTAGGACTGGCGGAAGAAGAGCGCCTGGCGGAAGACCTGCGCCTACTGTATGTGGCGCTGACTCGCGCCATCTGGCATGTGAGTGTCGGTATTGGGCCATTGTTTCGCGGCAGTCGGACAAAGAAAGGTGAAACGGATGTGCACCTGAGCGCCATTGGCTGGTTGCTTCAGCGCGGTGAAGGGCTGGAGGCCGCCCAACTGCACGAAGCATTGGTGCGTTTTTGTGGTGATGACATGTGCCTGGAAGTGGTGGCGCCAGGTGATGATGACCATCGCCCCTGGGAGCCGGCGCTTTCACAGGCACGCGCTTTGGCAGCTCGCGTGGTGGCGCAGCCCTTGTGCGATGACTGGCGGGTGACCAGCTATTCCGGTTTGCAGCGTCACGCCAGCGGCTCGGCGCAGGATTTGCTGCCACGTCTGGATATTGACGCGGCGGGAGCAGGCGACAGCATAAGTGAACCCTCGCTCACGCCGCATACTTTCCCACGTGGCGCATCGCCGGGAACATTTTTGCATGGCTTATTTGAGCAACTGGAGTTTACACAACCGGTTGATGCGCTCTGGATGACAGAGCAGCTTCAGCGTGGCGGCTTTGATGAAGCCTGGCAACCGACGCTGAGTGCCTGGTTAAACCAGATATTGGCGGCACCGCTTAATGATAGCGGTGTATCGCTTGGGCAGCTTAGCGCCAAAGACCGCCAGGTAGAGATGGCGTTTTACCTGCCGATAGACGCCATGCTGTCACCGCAAGCCGTGGATGCACTCACCCACCGCTATGACCCGCTGTCTGCACAGTGTGCGCCGCTGGATTTTCACCGTTTGCGCGGCATGCTAAAAGGCTTTATCGACCTGGTGTTCCGCTGGCAAGGGCGTTACTACCTGCTGGACTATAAATCTAACTGGTTGGGCGAAGACAGCGAGGCCTATACGCCAGCGGCAATGGAAAAAGCCATGTGCCAGCACCGTTATGATCTGCAATATCAGCTTTACAGCCTGGCGTTGCACCGTTACCTGCGCCATCGCATTACGGATTACGACTATGAACGTCACTTCGGCGGCGTCATCTAC
>JALAGK010000407.1 GCA_022712475.1 Enterobacteriaceae bacterium | reverse complement strand
GTCCATATCGGCTGTCATCACCGCCGCCATGAATTCAGCCGGATAATGCGCCTTTAGCCACAGCGTCTGGTACGACACCAACGCATAGGCTGCAGAGTGAGATTTGTTAAATCCGTAACCGGCAAACTTCTCCACCAGGTCGAAGATTTTTATCGCCAATTCACCATCGATGCCATTTTTACGCGCGCCTTCTTCGAAGGTGCCGCGCTGTTTGGCCATTTCTTCAGGCTTTTTCTTACCCATTGCACGGCGCAACATATCTGCACCGCCAAGCGTATAGCCGGACAACACTTGGGCAATCTGCATCACCTGTTCCTGATACAGGATGATGCCATAGGTCGGCTCCAGTACGGGCTTGAGGCATTCGTGCTGCCACTGAATATCCGGATAAGATATCTCTTCGCGCCCGTGCTTGCGGTCGATGAAGTTATCCACCATGCCCGACTGCAGCGGCCCCGGGCGAAAGAGCGCCACCAGTGCAATCATATCTTCGAAGCAGTCAGGCTGCAGGCGTTTAATCAAATCCTTCATGCCGCGCGATTCAAGCTGGAATACCGCAGTGGTTTCCGAGCGTTGCAGCATGTCGAAGCTTTTCTTGTCATCGAGCGGAATAGCAGCGATATCCAGTGGCGCTTCACCGTGCTTCGCACGCCGGGCGTTGATCATCTCCAGTGCCCAGTTGATGATGGTAAGCGTACGCAGCCCCAGGAAGTCAAACTTCACCAGTCCTGCATACTCCACATCATTCTTATCAAACTGGGTAACCGGATGCTGACCTGCTTCATCACAATAGAGCGGGGCAAAATCGGTAATTTTGGTCGGTGCAATCACCACGCCACCGGCATGCTTACCGGCATTACGCGTGACGCCTTCCAGTTTGCGCGCCATGTCAATGAGCGCCCTGACCTCTTCATCTGCCTCATAGATTTCCGGCAGTTGCGGTTCAGCCTCAAACGCCTTTGCAAGCGTCATGCCCGGGTCCGGCGGCACCAGCTTGGAGATGCGGTCAACAAAGCCGTACGGATGACCCAGCACGCGGCCCACGTCTCGAATAACCGCTTTCGCGGCCATCGTACCGAAAGTGATAATCTGCGATACAGCCTCGCGGCCATACATATCTGCTACATGTTCAATAACCTGGTCACGTTTCTCCATGCAGAAGTCAACGTCGAAGTCAGGCATCGACACACGTTCCGGGTTCAGGAAGCGTTCGAACAGCAGGTCAAATTCCAGCGGGTCGAGGTCGGTAATTTTCAGCGCATAGGCCACAAGTGAACCGGCACCGGAACCACGTCCCGGTCCGACCGGTACACCGTTATCTTTCGACCACTGGATAAATTCCATTACGATAAGGAAGTAACCCGGGAAGCCCATCTGGTTGATAACCTGCAGCTCAATCTCCAGACGCTCGTCATATTCAGGGCGGCGTTCCGCGCGCACTTGCGGGTCCGGGAATAAAAACTCCAGACGCTCTTCAAGACCTTCTCTGGATTTTTTCACCAGGAAGTCTTCGGTGGTCATATCGCCTGTCGGGAACTGCGGGAGGAAGTACTCCCCCAGGCGTACTGTTACATTGCAACGCCTGGCGATTTCGACGCTGTTTTCCAGCGCCTCAGGCAGATCGGCAAACAGCTCACACATCTCATCTTCGCTGCGCAGATACTGCTGCGCCGAGTAGTTGCGCGGGCGTTTCGGATCGTCGAGCGTAAAACCATCATGGATAGCGACGCGAATTTCGTGCGCGTCAAAGTCATCGGCAACCAGAAAACAGACATCGTTGGTGGCAACGACCGGCAAGCCTCGCTGTTCTGCCAGTTCAACGGCGGCGTGCAGATAGCGCTCTTCATCCTGACGACCAGTGCGGATAAGCTCCAGATAATATCGGTCCGGGAAATACTCTTCATAGAAGGCCACGCACTGTTCGACCAGCGCCGCATTACCGCGCAACAGGCTCTTGCCCACATCCCCCATACGCGCGCCGGAAAGCAGAATAAGCCCTTCGTTAAGCTCGGCCAGCCATTCACGGTCAATCCACGGGCCAGCCGCACCGTAGCCACGCTGATAAGCACGAGAAATCAGTAATGTCAGGTTCTGATAACCCACATTATTCATCGCGAGCACGGTAACGTGACAGTATTCGTCACCCAGCGCTTCGCTAAGCATTTGGAAATCAGCACCGATGATGGGCTTTATGCCTGCGCCATGTGCGCCGCCATAGAATTTGACCAGGCCGCAGAGGTTGGTAAAGTCCGTAATAGCCATCGCTGGCATCTCAAGAGACGCGGCCTTTTTGACCAGCGGGCCAACTTTGGCCAGCCCGTCAATCATGGAGTAGTCGCTGTGTATCCGCAGATGGATAAAACGTGGTTCAGCCATTTCGCTTCCCGATGTTAAACGTCAGGAGACCAGACCCAGCGCGCGCTTCACCGGACCAAAGCTGCGGCGATGGTGCTCGGTGGCACCGTGCTCAACAAGCCTTTCCAGATGCAGCGCCGTCGGATAGCCCTTATGCTGCGCAAAGCCATATTGCGGGAAGTGCAGATCCAGCTCTGCCATTTCCCGATCGCGGGTAACTTTCGCCAGAATAGACGCCGCGCTGATTTCCTGCACACGGCTGTCGCCCTTGACCACTGCCATGCTAGGCATAGCAAGTGCCGGACAGCGGTTGCCGTCAATAAGCACATACTCCGGTACCACGTGCAGGCCCGCCACCGCGCGCTGCATGGCGAGCATGGTGGCGTGCAAAATATTCAACTCGTCTATTTCGTGTGGCTCGGCGCGTCCCAGGCTCCAGCTCAGCGCTTTATCACGAATTTCGTCATACAGTGCCAGACGACGTTTTTCGCTGAGTTTCTTGGAGTCGGCAAGGCCAACGATAGGACGAGCGGGGTCGAGAATAACAGCAGCCGTTACGACAGCACCGACCAGCGGTCCGCGACCAACTTCGTCCACACCCGCGACAAGGTGAGTATGAGGGTAGATAAATTCAATCATTGTGCGAGTTCCAGTACCGCTGCCGCCGCCTGCTCATCAGCGTTACAACGAATTTGCTCGTGCAACTGGCGAAACGTATCGTGCATCTGGTGACTCTTTGTCCCACCGTCGAGCAGTGGTGCAAGCGCCGCCGCCAGCTTTTCTGGCTGGCACTCTTCCTGCAACAACTCTTTAACCAGCTCACGCCCAGCCAGCAGATTCGGTAAAGAGACAAACTCGGTTTTAACCAACCGCTTTGCCAACCAGAAAGTGAACGGCTTCATGCGATAGCCCACGACCATCGGGCATTTTGCCAACATGCACTCCAGCGCCGCGGTGCCAGAGGCCAGCAGCGCTGCATCACTTGCAATCATTGCCTCGCGCGCACGGCCATCAAGCAGATGCACCGTCAACTCCGGTGCAATCTCGGCTTTAATGCGTTCAAACTGCTCGCGTCGTTTTGCATTGACCAACGGCACCACCACTTCCAACGCAGGCCAGCGCTCACGCAGAATCTGCGCGGTTTTGAGAAAATCGGCGCTGAGCATCTCGACCTCTGCCCCACGACTGCCAGGCAATAATGCCAGGCAACGCGCATCGTGCGAAATTCCCAGCGCATCGCGGGCAGCTTTTTTATCCGGGTCGAGCGGCATGGCATCGGCCATGGTGTGGCCAATGAAGCGGCAGGGAACATTAAATTTGTCGTAAAACGCTTTTTCAAAAGGCAGGAAGGCCAGAACCATGTTGGTGGATCTGCCAATTTTGAAAACACGCTTCTGGCGCCAGGCCCAGACGGACGGACTGACGTAGTGAATAGTTTTGATACCGCGCTTTTTAAGATTGCCTTCAAGCGTAATGTTGAAGTCCGGCGCGTCGATGCCAACAAACACATCCGGTTGCAGTTCGCTAAAGCGCTTTGTCAGGTCGGCACGGATATGCAGCAGGCGTCTCAGGCGACCAAGGACTTCCACAATCCCCATCACCGCCAGTTCTTCCATCTCGTACCAGGCCTCACAGCCCTGCTCCTGCAT
>JALAGK010000406.1 GCA_022712475.1 Enterobacteriaceae bacterium | reverse complement strand
GGGCTTCACTGTGGCGGGAGGTGAGGGCTGGCGCATTTTTATCTTTTAGCAGAAACGATGAGCGTTTCGCGGTTGATGTGTCGCTTGTAGCAGATGTAACGGCGCTGTTGTCAGTATCCTCTGTGTAAACCACGTGGGGACCTGCAAGGACCTTATTTGTACCAGCGGTTGCCTGCGCAGCGCTAGTCTTACCACCAGCCAGCATACCTGAGCCTGTTAGCGGCGATTTACTTTGGGTCAGTGTAACGGCACTGTTGCCCCGAGGCGTTAGCAAACCGGAGGTGTTACTGCCGCGTGAGGCTGTCTGAGGCGCTGCAGCCTTATTGCCATCGTTAAGACTTTGCGGGTTGGCTAACAGCATTTTGTTCTTTTGCGGCAAGAGGTGGCTTGTAGCTGGGGCGGTTGCCGATGATGCCGTGGCACGATTTTGCGTATTAAGCATTGAAGTACGCTCTGGCGCAGACGCCGCTGCCGGGGAGGTAGCCTGTAGCGCTAGCATACTTTTCCGGCCAGTACCGGTTAGTGTAGCGTTATTTGCCGGACTGCTGGACGCGAGAAACTTACCGTTCGTCTTAGCCGTATTACTGTTTGTGGCAGTGGTGTTCTGGGCAGAATCCTTTGTGGATATGATCCCCTGAGCATTATTATCTGTTACGCCAGCCAGCACCGGTGCAGCAGGTAATACCATCAGACACATTCCGACAAACACTTTGTAAGGGGATGGGTCACGAGTTTTCCGCAACATACTATGCATTCCTTAGCATGAGTTAATTGTATGAAACGTGAATTACGAGCGTGCAAGACACCACTGACGCAGTCAGATAATTAATAACGATGGAATGTGATGCCGCCAGTAAAATACTTACCTTTGTGCGCTTAAGAATAGCGTAAGGTATTTTATAAGTATGCCTTAGAAAGTCTGGTCAGGATCTGTGTTTTCTTAAAAATAGGACGATTCTGTAAGGGGGGTATTTTATATCGTACATTCGCTATCGGGCTGGGATATTGGATTTATAGCGTGTTTTTTTGTTAATCTTCCAAAAGCATCCTGTTATTTCTTGTTTGTATTGGCGTCTTTTACTACAGTGGGTCAGATTATTCGGTAGAGGAATAGAAAATTAGATTATAATGCGATGCGTCGGGTTTAAATGCGTCGGAAGCTTACGTCATAATAATCATGGCCTGCTATCGATATAAATTGCTCCTGGGCTTACGGTTGGCACGTTTCTGTGTGAATAAGGCTATGCCAGTTTTTATTTTTCCCTTGAAAATCAAGGCAAGCATGGCTGGCAGCACTGAGCGATGCGGCGTCGGGGCGCCACTTAAGTGTGGTATAGTAGGGCTTGGTTTAGTCGCTAAGCCACCCGGTGGGGGACATGAGTGTTTACGGTGCTTTGTTATTTCTCATACCGGGCGTATGAACGACAGGCAACAACAATATAATGTGCGTTGAGTTTGTCGCAGCTGTAGCAGCTATAAAAGATCATTATCGTCTGCACTGGTGGGCTGAGAATAATATTCTCACTACATCATATCTGGCGTTCTTCATTTCTTATGGATTTAAGATTAATCGGTCGGATGTCGGAAAGAGTGTAATTATGTTTTCACCATGAGAAAGGCGTTGGTTTCTTGTGGTACAACACTATTCACTATTACGGTGAACAAAAACAGGATGTTAAAAATGACAACCTATACAAGCATAACGCAATGCTTATGTGTCATGTTTGTGGCAATAGCTAACCACTAAAATAATCTACAGATCAGGGATGATGAAATAACACAATGAAAATTAATTTTCTCACGAAAATAGTGATTTCGTCTGTATTGTGCCTTTCGGCGACGCAAGCAGGTGCGTTAACGCTGCAGGAAGCGGTTATTGCCGCGGACCAGTATGATGCCGGTATTCTGGCCCAGCGCAGCCTTAATGAGGCCGAACAGCAAAAGCGTATTCAGGGATTTTCCGGGCTCTTACCTGTTGTAGCGCTCAACGGAAGCTACTCGAAGCAGGATCAGCCAGGCGCTTCCTATGCGGCAGGAGTTAAACGCCACAACTATGTCGTTACACTCACCCAGCCTCTTTTCGATCTTGCCAAATATGCAACCTGGCGTCGTGCAGATGCGATGGCCGATAAGGCCGAAGTCAACTACATGATTGCGCAGCAGAAACTTATTAGCGATGTCAGCGATGCCTGGTTTTCGGTCATTTATGCCTCTCGTGTCCTGGATAACGCCGACAAAGCGCGTGTCGCCTTCGAACAACAGCTCAACGGAGCGCTTAAAGGGTTGGATATTGGTGACCAGACGCGTCTTGAGGTCGATGAAGCTCAGGCCAATTTTGATACGGCCGTTGCTGATGTCATTACCGCTGAGAGTCAGTTGCGGGATGCGCGTATTCGTTTTGAAAAACTCAGTGGCCTTTCCGGCAATGCTATTCCGGCAAGCGGCATGGACTGCATCGCGCCTGGCAAACCCCCTCAGCTTTTACAGCTAAAAGCGCAAACTGAGCGCCAGAATCTCAATATACGTGCTGCCCAGTTTGCGCTTGAACAAAGCCGTGCCGACATGCTGGCCGCAACAGGCCAGCATATGCCGGTGGTGTCAGTGCAGGCGGCCTACGGCAATAACTGGAGTCGGGCTGAAAATGGTAACTACCTGGATGACATTTTTGGCACAACGTCAAAAACCCGCAACACCAACATTGCACTTAACGTCTCGGTACCGCTATTTGCGGGCGGTAGCCAGGTTTCTCAGAGCATTGAAGCCTCGCATCGCAAGGAACAGTCACGAGAAGAGTTGGTGGATGCCCGCCGTACGGCGCTACAGGAGCTTGAAAGCGCTGTCTCCGGTGTACGT
>JALAGK010000405.1 GCA_022712475.1 Enterobacteriaceae bacterium | reverse complement strand
TCTTTTTCTTCTCCTTTTTTTATTTTTTTTCTTTGGCGTTTGATGTTGTAGTTTTCTCTTTCCTCTCGGGTAAGCTCGCTTTTTTCTTGGTTGTTGCTGTCGATTTCGTTTTTGCTGATGCTGAGGAAGAGGCAGAGGCAGAGGCAGAGGATAATATATAAGTCATCTGGCTTAGCTGAGGCATGAAAATCCCTTCCATTTCGCCGTGACTTTCATGCCGGTTATGATTTTGTTAGTGTGTGCTTACACGCTTTTTGATGCTGCCTTCCCAAGGTAACCAGCGGCCTTTTTCACGAACCAGTCTGCAGGAACGTTATAGGGTGGTTGCATTAACATCGCGATACCGTTTGTGATAATACCGTGCGCCTTTTGCAGAAGATGGCTGTTGCCCTGTGTGAGTACTTCCAGCTGGATCTGCTTTTCCAGCAAATAGATACGCGCAAAATCGGGATCGTAACGCAGGATTTCACGTGTGTTATCGATAATATCGGCAAGTTTTAGCGTTTGTGCCCGTGGGCAGGCCTGGGCGGTGTGGGCAAAATGCAGCCGTTTACGCTGAGCGCGGTTGAGTGTAGCAGGCGTTGTCGGGTTAGTGAGCATTGCCACCAGTTGCGCGACATCCTCGCCAAAGCGCGCCGCGATATCGCCTGGCGTGGTGGCAGTATCTTCCACCGTGTCATGCAGCCAGGCGGCGGCAAGGAGCGCTTCGTCATCTGGTGACACGCTACGCACCAGTTCTGCCACGGCCGCAGGATGGACGATATAAGGCTCCTCAGTATATTTACGCCGCTGACCCAGCCCCCCATGTGCCCTGGTGGCAAACCGTCTGGCGCGTTCTTCAAGTGACAGCATGGATTTACCCTCAGGCAGTGGAACGGTGGTTGACGTAACGGTTTAACATTAATCATTAATGCCAGTAAACGACATATATTGAGAACTATCTGTAGTCGAGCGCCTTATGCAGCGAATATGTTTATTGATTTATCCACATAAAGATAAGTGGTAAAAGTCATTCCTCAGCGAATAAACCAGACAAGTCTTCTGGGCATAGCAGGGAAATTATGAGAAACAGAGCGCAACCGGGCTTTTTTCTTTTATGAAATAGCCTGAACAGAGAACTCTGCTTCGCGCGCGCGGTCAGAGACATGCTTATCTTATTTTGTCTGGTGTCCGCATGAGATTTATAAAATCGATAACGCAGCAGAAACTTTGTTTTCTGCTCGCTATCTATATTGGCCTGTTGAACATAGCAATATTTTATCGTCGCTTTGAAGCTTTCACTCAAAGCTCAGGCCTTATTATGGGGCTGGCGGCTATTCTTGAACTGGCCGCTTCTGTTCTTGTAACGTTCTTCTTATTACGTCTGTTATCGCTGCTGGGGCGGCGTATCTGGCAGGTGCTGGCCTCGCTCATTGTGCTGTGCTCCGTAGCCGCCAGCTATTACATGACGTTCCTCAATGTCATTGTGGGTTATGGCATTATCGCCTCCGTCATGACGACCGATATCGATCTGTCCAAAGAGGTTATCGGGCGCAATTTCATACTCTGGATGGTGCTGGTGAGTGCGCTGCCGCTGCTGCTTATCTGGAGCAACACGTGCCGCTATACGCTGCTGCGCCAGATGCGCACACCGGGTATGCGCCTGCGCAACCTGGTGTTGGTGTTGGCCGCAGGGCTGGTGGTATGGGCACCGCTGCGTATGATTGATGTTTATAACAAGACCCATGAAAAAAGCACAACGAATGACCGGCCGAGCTACGGTGGTGTGGTGGCAAGCTCATATCTGCCGTCAAACTGGGTGTCGGCGTTGGGTCTGTACGCCTGGGCGCAGATGGATGAATCCTCAGATACGCGTTCGCTGATAAACCCGACGCAGAAGTACCAGTATGTTGCGCCTGCTAATCTTGATGATACCTACGTTATTTTCATTATTGGTGAGACTGCGCGCTGGGATCACATGGGGCTTTATGGCTACGAGCGTGACACCACGCCAAACCTTGAAAAGGAAAAAAATCTTGTCGCGTTTCGCGGTAAAGCCTGTGATACCGCAACCAAACTGTCTTTGCGTTGTATGTTCGTGCGCGAAGGTGGTGTGAAGGATAATCAGCAGCGCACGGTACTGGAGCAGAACATTTTTGCTGTACTCAAGCAGCTTGGTTTTAGCAGTGACCTGTTCGCTATGCAAAGTGAGCTGTGGTTCTATGCCAACACCATGGCCGATAACATTAACTATCGTGAAACCATCGCAGCTCGCCACCAGGGCCGGCGCGTGGACGATATGATGTTGCTTGAGGAGCTGGATGATTCGGTGGCAGCGCACCCGAAAGGCAACCACCTGGTGATTTTGCACACGAAAGGTTCGCACTTTTCTTACTCACAGCGCTATACCCGTGATTTTGCGAAGTGGCAGCCGGAGTGTGTAGGCATTGACAAAGAGTGCACCGGCGAGCAGCTGATTAACGCGTATGATAACTCTATTCTGTATACCGATGCGTTTATCAAAAAGGTTTACGATAGCGTGCGTGATAAAAAGGCGATTGTGTTTTATGCCTCGGATCATGGCGAATCCATAAGCGAGAGTAAGCGTCTGCACGGTACGCCGCGCGGTATGGCGCCACCAGAGCAGCTGGACGTTCCATTGCTGGTATGGGCCTCGGATAAATATCTTGAAG
>JALAGK010000404.1 GCA_022712475.1 Enterobacteriaceae bacterium | reverse complement strand
CCGTATGCGCCTTACCCGCATCGGTCTGGTATTGAGTGTTGCGGGTAGTCTGATGCTGGTCGTCGCACAGGGGCCGATGCTGTTTTTGCTGGGCCGGGCGGTGCAGGGGTTATCTGCTGCTTGCATCATGCCTGCGACGTTGGCGCTGCTCAACGACTGGTATGAGGGTAAGGCTCGTCAACGCGCGGTAAGTTTTTGGGTGATTGGTTCCTGGGGTGGCAGCGGGTTGAGCTCCATTGTCGGAGGAGCCATTGCTACCGGGTTAGGATGGCGTTGGATTTTCATTGTCTCCAGTGCGGTAGCGCTGCTCTCGCTCTATCTGCTGCGCAATGCGCCGGAAAGCCGTAGCGCTACTGCGGCGCGCACAAAGCTCGACTGGGCGGGTCTGGTTAGTCTTGCGGGAGCGCTGGTGTTGCTCAATCTCTTTATTTCTAAAGGGCGCGTCTGGGGCTGGTTCAGCGTTGAGTCGCTCAGCATGCTGGCAGCGACAGTTGTCGTCGCGCTGTGTTTCTGGCGTATTGAGCGCGTCAGGCAGGGCGCAAATGCGTTGATTGATTTCGAACTGTTTCGCAACCGAGCCTGGAATGGTGCCACGCTTTCTAACATGCTGCTTAACGGTTGTATCGGTACAATGATGATCGCCAGTATCTACATGCAGCAGGGGCGCAACTTCAGCTCGTTTAAAGTGGGCCTGATGACGCTCGGTTACCTGATTATGGTACTGGCGATGATTCGCGTGGGAGAAAAGCTGCTGCAACGCTATGGTGCGCGTATCCCTATGCTGGTCGGCCCGGCCATCACAGGGGCGGGTGTGATGTTGCTGTCGCTTACTTTTCTCAGCGATACGGCCTATGTCGCCAATGTGGCGCTGTCCTACGTGTTGTTCGGTCTTGGTCTGGGTTGCTACGCCACACCGTCAACCGACACGGCGGTCACCAATGCGCCAGTCGAAAAACTCGGCGTGGCATCCGGTCTCTACAAAATGGGCAGTTCGCTCGGAGGGGCTTTCGGGATTGCCGGGTCGGCATCACTTTTTGCACTGCTGATGCCGCTTGGTATTGAGCGCGCCGCGCAGTTTACGCTGCTGGCCAATACCGGATTGTGCGTGTTGGCAATCGTTGTGAGCTATATCATGGTGCCGCGTACGCCATCATAAATCATGGTGTGCTGGCGTAAAAACGGTATGCCTGCAGTTGCACGCCTGTTGACGTTATCTTTTCCGTTACGCGCAAAGAATCCATGCCCGGTGATCGTTGCCGGGCAATGTCTTTATCCGTTGTGCAAAGGGTGATAGTACGGTTCAGGGACATGCTGTCAATTTGCAGTCCTGCTTCACAGCGGCCTGATTTCCCGCGTGAAGGACCAGGATGCACAATCTGCCAGTTTGCGTCGTACTCGGTGTGTTGCCCGTCGCGTATCAGGATATACGCCTGCGGCGTATTCCATGCCAGCATTAAACACAGGCAGGCCGCACCGCCGAAGGCCTGTAACATATCTTTCGTGCTGCGATAGCGTGTGCGACCCATAAATACCATCAGCGCCGCCAGCAGGCCGCCGATGCCTGCGGCTGTAATGGGAATGAGCCACGCAAGTACAGGGTCAAACAGGTAAACTTGTTGGGTCAGGCGCATTAACGTTACTACGCCTGCAAATATCAGCACGACGGGTGTCAGCACTACCAGATGTATCCTGTTGTCCCGAGAGAACAGGCGGTGATACCAGCGTAATGCATCGTACGGATTACGTCGGGTTAATTTCATGTTTTTTCAGCAACGCACGCAACTGGTGATAGGTCAGGCCTAGTAGGTCAGCTGCCTGTTTTTGATGGTATTTCGCCTCGTGTAGCCCCTGTTCAACCAGTGCTTTTTCCTGCTGGTTTTGCCAGCGACGTAAATCTAACGGTAGAACGGGCAGCGAGGCATTCTCCGCCGGCAGCCTGGTTTGTGTAGCCGTCGTACCGGGACGGGCAAACGGGTCAAGAATGATGTGTGATACTGGTTCGTCACTGCTGGCATGACGGTACACCGAACGTTCCACTACGTTTTTCAGCTCGCGAATATTGCCCGGCCAGCTGTAGCCAAGCAGCGTCTCACGGGCCTCCTCGCTGAAGCCTGGAAACAGTGGTAACTGGAGTTCGCGACACATCTGTATAGCAAACTGTTCAGCGAGGAGCATGATATCGCCGCGCCGCTCACGCAGCGGCGGCAGGCGCACAACATCAAAGGCCAGTCGGTCCAGCAGGTCGGCACGAAAGGTACCGTCTCGCGCCATCTGCGGTAAATCGGCATTGGTGGCGCACACCAGTCGTACATTGACCAGAAGCGGCTGGCTGCCGCCCACACGCTCAAGCTCGCCGTATTCAATTACGCGCAGCAGTTTTTCCTGCACCATCATCGGCGCGGTGGCGAGTTCGTCCAAAAACAGCGTACCGCCGTCGGCACGCTCAAAGCGCCCGAGATGGCGTTTTTGCGCCCCGGTAAATGCCCCGGCTTCGTGACCGAACAGTTCTGAGTCAAGCAGGTTTTCATTGAGTGCCGAGCAGTTAAGCGAGACAAACGGCCCCTGCCAGCGACGTGACAAAAAGTGCAGGCGGTTGGCAATCAGCTCTTTACCGGTGCCGCGCTCACCTGTGACCAGTACTGGTTTATCCAGCACGGCCAGGTGGGAGACCTGTTCCAGCATTTCCAGGAAGCTATTGTCTTCCCCCAGCAGGTTATCTTTGTATTCAGTCATGATGAGATTAACCACTTGTTGGTGAATATAACCACATTACCCTGAAGATGAAAGGCTGTAAATCAGTATAAAAACTGTTAAATCAGTGAGATAAAAAATTGGCACGCTTATTGTATTAAGTGATCCGTGACGGGCAGCAGCCCGCAGGATAAATGACTGAGGATTGAATTATGGGTATTTTTTCTCGTTTTGCCGACATCGTGAATGCCAACATCAACTCGCTGCTTGAAAAAGCAGAGGACCCGCAAAAACTGGTCCGCCTGATGATTCAGGAAATGGAAGATACGCTGGTGGAAGTGCGCTCCACGTCGGCACGCGCGCTGGCGGAGAAAAAGCAGCTCAGTCGCCGCATTGAGCAGGCGCTGGCTCAGCAGTCAGAATGGCAGGAAAAAGCCGAACTGGCGCTGCGCAAAGAGAAAGACGATCTGGCGCGTGCTGCGCTTATCGAAAAGCAGAAGCTGACCGCTATGGTCAATGCACTGGAAGAGGAAGTCACCCACGTTGATGATACGCTTGAGCGCATGAAAAAAGAGATTGGTGAGCTTGAGAATAAACTCAGCGAAACCCGCGCTCGTCAGCAGGCGCTGGCACTGCGCCACCAGGCCGCGTCTTCTTCACGTGATGTGCGCCGCCAGCTCGACAGCGGCAAGCTTGATGAAGCCATGGCGCGCTTTGAATCCTTTGAGCGTCGTATCGATCAAATGGAAGCCGAGGCCGAAAGCCACCGCTTTGGCAAACAGACCAGCCTGGATCAGCAGTTTGCTGACCTGAAAGCGGATGATGAAATCAGTGAGCAGCTGGCAGCGTTAAAAGCTAAAGTACAGCGCGGCGATCAGTAATATTTCTGCGGCGCAGCACGCGCCGCAGCGTTTTATCTGTAAGGAGTACACATGAGCGCGCTTTTTCTTGCCATACCGCTGACGATTTTTATGTTGTTCGTTGCCCCAATCTGGCTCTGGTTGCATTACAGCAACCGGGCGGAGCGCGGGGCAGAGCTTAATGGTAATGAGCGTCAACGCCTGATACAGCTTAGCGATGAGGCACAGCGCATGCGTGCGCGCATCGAAACGCTGGAGCAAATTCTTGACGCGGAACACCCTAACTGGAGGAACGACTGATGGCGATAACGTTTTCCGGGCGTAAGCTGTGGCGCATTCCGCAGCGCGGTATGCTTAAAGGCGTCTGCGCGGGGCTTGCGCAGTATTTTGATGTGCCGGTGAAGCTGGTGCGTTTAATTGTCATTTTGTCGATGTTTTTTGGTTTGTTTTTCTTCACTATCGCGGCGTATATCGTGCTGATATTTGCACTGGACCCGATGCCTGAAGATGCGGTTGATAATGTCCAACCCAGCCGTTCTGTGTTGGATGAGGTTGATGCAGAACTGGCGGCAGGCGAGCGCCGCTTGCGCGCAATGGAGCGCTATGTCACTTCTGATGCGTTTACGTTACGCAGCCGTTTTCGTCAGCTGTGATCCTGACCGGGTTTGAGGAGAGAGAATGAATACATCAACACTGCACCGTGCCGCTGTTCGGGCAAAGCCGGTTATCAAAGTGGCGGGCAAGTTCGTTTTGCTAAGCGCATTACGCTTTGGCCCGGCGGGTGTTGCCGGTTGGGCGGTAAAATCTGTGGCCCGTCGTCCGCTTAAAATGCTGCTGGCCGTTGCTCTTGAGCCGCTGCTCTCCCGCCTCGCTGCCCGTTTGTCCCGCCGTATCGCTAATCATTCCCCGCGTTAACTCAGCCTGCCGCCGCCGTAAGGCGGCGTGATGGTGAGGAGTCTGTACGTCAGGTAAACTAGGTACAGGTCGCTGTGCGACTGCCTGACTGTTTAAAACGCGGGTGACACAGGAGTGTTATGAAGCGAATCAAAAATGAACTGCAATCCCTGGTTAACCGGGGCATGGACCGACATCTGCGCCTGGCCGTGACGGGGCTGAGCCGCAGTGGTAAAACCGCCTTCATTACCGCAATGGTAAACCAGTTGCTTAATGTCCATGCCGGTGCCCGGTTGCCGCTGTTAAGCGCAGTACGTGAAGAGCGGCTGCTG
>JALAGK010000403.1 GCA_022712475.1 Enterobacteriaceae bacterium | reverse complement strand
GCTTATTCTTACGCTTTTGCGCGTGCGTTACTGGATGATTGCGAATATCCCACTTAGCCTGCGCGTGGGAATTACCAGCGGTATTGGCCTGTTTATCGGCATGATGGGGCTGAAAAACGCGGGGATTATCGTGGCAAATCCCGAGACGCTGGTGACGATTGGCGATTTAACCTCGCACAGCGTGCTGCTCGGCGCACTCGGCTTTTTCATTATCGCCATTCTTGCTTCACGCAACATTCACGCAGCGGTGCTGGTCTCTATTGTTGTCACCACGGTGCTGGGTCTGCTGATGGGGGATGTGCAGTACAACGGCATCGTTTCTGCGCCACCGAGCGTGTCGTCGGTTGTCGGGCAAGTCGATTTGGCGGGCTCGCTCAATATTGGTCTCGCGGGCGTGATTTTCTCCTTCATGCTGGTCAACCTGTTTGACTCCTCCGGCACACTCATTGGCGTAACTGACAAAGCGGGGCTGAGCGATGAGAAAGGCAAATTCCCGCGCATGAAGCAGGCGCTGTTGGTTGACAGCGTATCGTCCGTGGGCGGCTCGTTTATCGGTACTTCTTCCGTAACGGCGTATATTGAATCCTCCGCTGGCGTGTCTGTAGGTGGGCGTACCGGTATGACGGCAGTAGTGGTCGGGTTACTGTTTCTGCTGGTGATTTTCCTTTCGCCGCTGGCGGGCATGGTGCCGGCTTATGCCGCTGCGGGTGCGCTGATTTACGTGGGCGTGCTGATGACCTCAAGCCTTGCGCGCGTGAAGTGGGATGACCTCACTGAAGCCGTACCGGCATTTATCACCGCAGTGATGATGCCGTTTAGCTTCTCCATCACAGAAGGCATTGCGCTGGGCTTTATTTCTTACTGCATCATGAAGCTTTTCACCGGTCGCTGGCGCGATATCAGTCTGTGCGTGGTGGTGGTGGCGCTATTGTTTGTGCTGAAAATTGTTTTTGTAGACTGAGACCGCATCAGTACAAGAACGCCAGCCCACGGGCTGGCGTTTTGCTTTGTACGTTTTAGAGACACGGCTATATTTTAACGCGTTCAATAAACTCGGCAAAAGCGGTTAACTGACCTTTAAGATGATCAAGCGTGCTCTGATCAACTACTTCCCCGGTCTGTGCATCGACCTTATTTTGAATTACGCCGCCCATAAACTCCGGTTTGTTCATGACCAATGCATCCAGGAATACCAGAATCTGGCGCAGGTGATACTGGCACCGGGCGCCGCCAATAACGCCCATAGAACTGGTCTGAATCAGTACGGGTTTACCGGCAAGCGGCTGTTCTGGCAGACGCGACAACCAGTCGATAGCGTTTTTCAGCCCACCGGGCACCGAGTAGTTATATTCGGGGGTAACAATAATCAGGCCATCGGCCGTGCGGATGTGCTCCGCTATTGCTTCTACCGCCTGCGGGAAACCCTCTTCCTGCTGGACGTCTGCATCATACAGGGGAATGGTGGCAATCGAAGGCAGAGCCTGAATGCTCATCTGCGCAGGTGCAATGCCCGGCAGACTGCGCGCTACCATGGCGTTATAGGAGCCTTTACGCAGGCTGCCAAGCAGTGTCACCACTTTCAATGAATCAGACATAACGGCTCCTCACTGGCCTCTATATTGGGATTAATTAAGTATCAGGCTGCGTTCAGCAGGATGTGTGGCAAAGCGCATCATGCGGTTGCCGCTATAGTTATTGCCGCTACCGGGCGCGGGCAGCGCCTGCCAGCCGCTTCGGCAGTCAAACTCCCACAAGCGTAGTGTATCAACACCTGGAGAGGCACAAAGCGACCAAATCAGGACATCTTCTGCATCGCATAGTGCTTCAACGCGGCGATTACTGTTAACCCGCAACCTGCCTGCGCTGGGCGAAATCTGGATATCCCCGCAATAATTCTCTGAAAGTTTGAGGATACTCTGGTGCAGAGTGGTGAGTTGCAGACGCGCTTCCCAGGGGTCCTGCTGGTTGTTAATCCAGATAGTTTCGCTACGGGTAAAATTGCCTTCGTTGCGGGTAGCGTAATGGGAGTTAAAACAACCTGATGAGTGATTGAGAGCCATATCCAGTCCGCACAACCCTTCGGTACTGAGCGCCACGCCGGTCATATTGCCAGCCCAGGCCTGAGAAAAGGCAGGTAGTGTTGAATCCGAGAAGGCGGGTTTCCCATCGCGGATAATGATAGCCGGCAACTGAGAAATACCGTAAAGCATGAAAATCAACTCTGCCAGCAGTGCGTGAGAAGCAAGATAACGCTCACGATGATGTTCAGGCAATTCTCTTGCCCATGCATGGCATTCAGGCGAAAGCCGGGTTGATGTCAGGTTTTGAGGGCGAATAATCCCTCTTGCAAAGTGGGTTGCCATTTCTCGCTCCGTGATAATGGTCAGGGCGTAGGTATCGCCGCTGAAAAATGCCCCGGAGGAGGCTACATAGCCAGACGGTGATAGATACTTTTTAGTTCCTGCTGCCTGTTTTGCAAGCCAGAAACTGTCCCTTTACAAATAATTGAATCCATTCAATGCCAGAATCCTTGCTGACAAACCTAGTGTGTCATTACGCTCAACGGAAATCTATACGCCCAATCTTCATTGGAATTGGGTAATTCCGAAAATAACGTAAGCGTCATGATTTTTTTTCACAAATGGTGACAGGAGTCAGACATAACACGTTGGGGGTATAGGATTCAGAGGGATATTCA
The DNA here is from genome assembly GCA_022712475.1 of Enterobacteriaceae bacterium. GTDB lineage: Bacteria > Pseudomonadota > Gammaproteobacteria > Enterobacterales > Enterobacteriaceae > Tenebrionibacter. Next base: position 6,811 of record JALAGK010000403.1, on the reverse strand, counting down.
TGTTCCAGGATGACAGGAGCTTGATGGTAACCTCTGATAACCACTGTGAGAGGGAAGATAAGGTACGTGTAATGATGACATCGTGTGCTGGCGTATTTATTTCTACGACTCTTCAAAAGGCTGGATAAATAATCAACAAGCGCGCGAACCGCGCAGAGCAACCCTCTACGTGATGGATACACCCGATGAATAATGTCTTTTTTGTTTATTGCTGGGAAAGCAAACGCTCCAGATAGCCTTTTTGAGCTTTTAGCCACCCGCAGAGGGATGATGCCAGTTCCCTTTAGTCTCGCCTCACCTGGTATACTCCTCTTCGTGGTAACGTAGCGGGAAGTGGTGAGGATTTCTTCGCCATCTGGCTTGTAGAGACTACCGTGATGCAGATATTTGGGTTGTTTTAATCCCAGGCTTGGCCAGTCGACCAGAGTGGGGATCGGGATACTGTGTTTTTCGGTAAATACAGTGCTTGCTGCAAAACAAAGTTCACGTCAGATTAGGCTTTCAGTCTCAGATCACTGCCTTCAAAAGAACCTGCGCGCTTCCTTTGCGCCACATCTTTTGTGATAAACGCTACGGAACGAAGGGGATATTTATCCCCGAAATCAGCCAACACCTGACCTGTATGCACATGATGGACAGTAATTTGTATGATGGCGCAAAGTTCTGCGTGGCTCAATTCAATCACTTCCCCGGCGGCTTCGATCGGCATGGCGCGGCAGCGCGTTAACAAGATCTGTTCTGTTATGGCGACTTTACACAGTCTGGGCGAGCGGTAAATAGGCCTGGCGCCCATTGTTCCCTGTTCTTATCCAGGAACAATGGGCGTTACATTTGTGGTGCACAAAACAAGAAAGGGTATTTATGCCTTTTCACACTCTTAAGTGAATCAAAAAAGACACTACTTACCGATACAGAAACTGGAGAAGATACGGCCCAGCAAATCGTCGGACGTAAATTCACCGGTGATTTCACTTAAGTGCTGTTGTGCAAGACGCAGCTCTTCAGCCAGTAGTTCACCCGCGCGTGCGCCAAGTAACTGGTCTTTACCCTGCTGAAGATGCATTGCCGCCAGCTCCAGCGCCTGTAGGTGGCGGCGGCGGGCTAGAAAGCCGCCTTCCATGCTGGTGTCAAAGCCCATACAGCTTTTGAGGTGCTCGCGCAGTGCGTCAATACCCTCACCGCTGCGTGCCGACAGGCGAATTAGTTAGTGGTTATTCACTTCGCTCAGTCCTGGCGTTTCACCGGTGATGTCCGCCTTGTTGCGCACGACCGTTACCGGCAGGCGTGCCGGTAAGCGAGCCATAAAATCAGGCCAGATCTGCGCCGGGTCGGTGGCGTCGGTGGTCGTGCCGTCAACCATAAACAGCACGCGATCGGCCTGCTCGATTTCCTGCCAGGCGCGCTCAATCCCGATGCGCTCTACTTCGTCGCTGGCCGTACGCAACCCGGCAGTATCAATGATGTGTAGCGGCATGCCGTCAATATGCACTTGCTCGCGCAGTACGTCGCGTGTGGTGCCTGCAATGTCGGTCACAATCGCTGCCTCACGGCCTGCCAGTGCGTTCAGCAGGCTGGATTTTCCGGCATTGGGTCGCCCGGCAATCACCACTTTCATGCCTTCACGCAGCAGGCTGCCCTGGCGCGCCTCGGCACGTACGGCATCGAGATCGGTAATGACGCTATTGAGCTGGGCTTCGATTTTGCCGTCAGACAGGAAGTCGATTTCTTCATCCGGGAAGTCGATAGCTGCTTCAACAAAGATTCGCAGGTGAGTGAGTGCTTCCACAAGTGTATTGACGCGAATGGAAAACGCGCCCTGAAGCGAGTTCATGGCCGAGCGCGCCGCCTGCTCTGAACTGGCATCAATCAGGTCGGCAATCGCCTCTGCCTGGGCCAGATCCAGTTTGTCGTTAAGAAAAGCACGCTCTGAGAATTCGCCAGGACGGGCAATGCGCACACCCGGCAGAGTAAGAATGCTTCTGAGCAGCATATCGAGAATCACCGGGCCGCCGTGGCCCTGCAATTCCAGTACGTCTTCGCCGGTAAAGGAGTTGGGTCCAGGAAACCAGAGCGCAATACCCTGGTCCAGCACGCTGCCGCTGGCGTCGTTAAATGCAAGATAGTCGGCGTAGCGTGGTTTTGGCTGTTTACCCAGCACTGCTTGCGCAACTTCACGTGCCCGGCTACCGGAGATGCGCAGAATACCCACGCCGCCGCGTCCGGGAGGCGTGGCCTGGGCGATGATGGTGTCGCTATGGCTCATAAACGTTCTCGATTGTGATACCTGATTGATGCATACAGTGTGGCATTGTCTCACCGTAGTACGGCAATAAAAAAGGCGGTCATGCGACCGCCTTCTGAGTTAACTCTGGTCCTGTCTGTGCTGTCAGGATTTTTTCTCGCGGCTGTGCAGGCCACGCTTTTCCAGACCGCGATAGATAAGCTGCTGTTGCAGGATGGTCACCAGGTTACTGACGATGTAGTACAGCACCAGACCTGACGGGAACCACAGGAAGAAGACCGTAAAGATGACCGGCATCCAGGTCATTATCTTCTGCTGCATCGGGTCGGTTACTGTGGTCGGTGACATCTTCTGAATGAAGAACATCGTCACGCCCATCAGAATCGGCAGGATGTAGTAAGGGTCCTGCGCAGACAGGTCATGGATCCACAGAGCGAACGGCGCGTGGCGCAGTTCAACAGAACCCATCAGCATGTAGTACAGCGCCAGGAAGATAGGCATCTGAATCAGCAGCGGGAAGCAGCCGCCCAGCGGGTTAACTTTCTCAGATTTATACAGCGCCATCATTTCCTGACTGATGCGCTGCTTGTCATCACCCAGACGCTCGCGCATAGCCTGAATCTTCGGCTGCAGCATACGCATCTTCGCCATGGAGGTGTACTGCGCTTTGGTCAGCGGGTACATGATGCCACGAACGATGAAGGTAATGATGATGATAGCAAAGCCCCAGTTGCCGACAAAACCGTGGATCCACTTCAGCAGCTTAAACAGCGGTTGAGAGATGAACCACAGCCAGCCGTAGTCAACGGTCAGGTCGAGATGCGGCGCAACGGCTGCCATCTTGTCCTGAATCTCCGGACCCACCCACAGGGTGCTGGCAAGCGTACCGGTCTGACCTGGTTGCACTAACATCGGCGCAGATTTATAGCCTGCCGCCGCAATGCCGTTGCCGAGGTTTGCTGTATAAAAGTTATTCGTGCCGTCGTTACGCGGTACCCAGGCAGTGGCGAAGTACTGTTGCAGCATGGCCACCCAACCGTTTTGCGAGTTCGCATTCAGGTTGTCGTTATCGGCAATGTTGTCGAACTTAACCTTGCTGTACTTCTCGTTAGAGGTGGAGTACGCCGCGCCGCGGAAGGTGTGCAGCGCAAAGTTGCTGCTACCGGTATCACGTGCTTTTGGCAGGTTGATGGTCTGCTTTAACTGGCCAAAGGTGCTCAGTTCCAGCGGTTTTTGACCTGCGTTCTTCACGTTATAACCCACATTCACTGCGTATTCACCACGTTTGAAGGTGAAGGACTTAGTGAAGGCATTGCCGGCCGAGTCGGTGTACGTCATCGGGATAACCAGCTCGTTCTGGCCCTCGGCCAGGGTGAAGCTGTCTTTCTCTACGTTATACAGCGGACGCGGACCGTTAGCCGGGTTATCCGGGCCGTCACGACCGGTCAGGCCGCTCTGTGCCTGGTAGAGGAATTCTGGCGTGGTTTCCAGCAGCTGGAACGGCTCATTGCTGCCAAGCTCCTTCGGATAGGTCAGAAGCAGCGCCTGCTCAACGTCACCACCGCGGGTGTTAATCGTCAGCTCCAGAACGTCGGTTTTAACCTTAATCAGTTTTCCCTGGCCACTGGCCGGAACGCCCTGGTCGGCGGCGCTACCCGCTGCGGTCGGTGTCTGTGTGGTCTGCTGGGCCTGCGGTTGCGGGGCTTTATCCTGCTCCCAGGCTTGCCAGATCATAAAAGACACGAACAACAAAGCGATGATGAGAAGATTGCGTTGCGAATCCATCGTTAGTGTTCTCTGGTATCAAAGGGTCCAGGCGGGACGGGATCGTCACCACCAGGGTTCAAAGGGTGGCATTTTAATACGCGTTTTATCGTCAACCAACTGCCTTTTATCACTCCAAACCTGCGCAATGCCTCAACTGAGTACTGTGAGCAGGTAGGGTGAAAACGACAATGCGGCCCGAGAAGCGGACTAATCAGGCGCTGATAAACCCGAATGAGGGCTATCAGGATTCGCGAGCCAGGCGACAATGGCGGCGCCATAATTTTTCCAGTACTTCCGACAGTGCCCGGTTATCGAGTTCGGCAACACCTTTTTTCGCCACAATGACAAAATCCATCGACGGCAGCTCATGCTGACGCAGACGAAAGCTTTCACGCGCCAGACGTTTAATCCGGTTGCGTTCATGGGCACGTTTGACATTTTTCTTGGCGACGGTGAGACCGATACGGGGATGCCCCAGCGAATTCAGGCGGCCGAGAATGGTGATTTGCGGCGAGCCAGCCCGTTGTGGCTGCTGGAAGACGAAGGTGAAGTGACCGGGAGTTAGCAAACGTAACTCCCTGGGAAAAGCGAGCTTAACCACGAGGGTTAGCTATTACTTAGAAACGGTCAGACGAGCGCGGCCTTTAGCACGACGACGTGCCAGAACCTGGCGACCATTTTTAGTAGCCATACGAGCACGGAAGCCGTGAGAACGGTTGCGCTTCAGTACGGACGGTTGAAAAGTGCGTTTCATGGCGATTTCTACCTAAACTATTAAATTACACAGACTTTTGCGTATGCCCGGCTGGTTAGTGAGCAACCCACGCGGAAGTCGTGGCTGATAAAAGAGGCCGGATTGTAATAATTGTACACTCCGGAGTCAATTCACTTTCCTTATATCCCCGCGCTTTTTGACACCCATCTGCTCATGATATGAACAGATGAAGACAAGGCAACACGCACCGGGTGAAGGATTATACGGGGAAGCCGATAAAGCGCAAGGATCGCTCTGGATCTTATTGTGATCCTGTGACGGTTACCGGGCGGGCGTCATTGTATTTACCAATACAGGAGGAAATCCTGCCGCGCTCATGCCAGGATCGATTACACTTAACCCGCCAGGTCGTGCCCTGTGGATAAATTGGCAATAATCTGTGAGAAACAGAAGATCTCCGGCGCGCTTTCGGCTATGATCTGCGGCCCCGATCGCGATCCTCCTCGTTGGCTGGATGTGGGGAAACCGCAAATAGCGGTTCGCACGCTACCCGAACCGGGTTTATGTCGGCGTGTGTCAACAATCATGAACTGAACGTACCCGTTTTCATTTATTTGATCGACTTTGTTCGAGTGGAGTCCGCCGTGTCACTTTCGCTATGGCAACAGTGTCTTGCCCGATTGCAGGATGAGTTACCCGCCACTGAATTCAGCATGTGGATACGCCCTCTGCAGGCGGAACTGAGCGATAACACGCTGGCCCTGTATGCGCCCAACCGGTTTGTACTTGACTGGGTCAGAGATAAATACCTCAATAATATCAACGGGCTGCTTAATGATTTTTGCGGCTCAGACGCGCCATTATTGCGCTTTGAAGTGGGTAGCCGTCCGGCAAATCAGCCGGTCAGGCAGCCTGAAATGGTAGCCGCCGCGCCGGTACAAAGCCCCACTCGCGCCGCTGCCATACCGGCTCGCCCAAGCTGGGATAACGTGCCGTCTCCAGCCCCGGCGGAACCGGCCTACCGTTCTAACGTCAATCTTAAGCACACCTTTGATAACTTTGTCGAAGGTAAATCCAACCAGCTAGCGCGTGCTGCCGCGCGTCAGGTTGCGGACAACCCAGGTGGTGCGTATAACCCGCTGTTCTTATATGGTGGTACGGGTCTGGGTAAAACACACCTGTTGCACGCGGTGGGTAATGGCATCATGGCGCGCAAGCCCAACGCGAAAGTGGTGTACATGCACTCTGAGCGTTTTGTTCAGGACATGGTTAAAGCGCTGCAAAATAACGCCATTGAAGAGTTCAAGCGTTACTACCGTTCTGTTGATGCGCTGCTTATTGATGACATTCAGTTTTTTGCCAATAAAGAGCGCTCGCAGGAAGAGTTCTTTCATACCTTTAATGCGCTGCTTGAGGGTAACCAGCAAATCATCCTTACCTCCGACCGCTATCCTAAAGAGATAAACGGCGTAGAAGACCGTCTTAAGTCCCGTTTTGGCTGGGGACTGACGGTGGCGATTGAGCCGCCAGAGCTGGAAACCCGAGTCGCGATTCTGATGAAAAAGGCAGACGAAAATGACATCCGTCTGCCGGGCGAAGTGGCATTCTTTATCGCCAAGCGCCTGCGTTCTAACGTGCGTGAGCTGGAAGGCGCACTGAACCGCGTTATCGCCAACGCTAATTTTACCGGCCGTGCCATTACGATTGATTTCGTGCGTGAAGCGTTGCGCGATCTGCTGGCGCTGCAGGAAAAACTGGTCACTATCGACAATATTCAAAAGACAGTGGCTGAGTACTATAAGATCAAAGTTGCCGATCTGCTGTCCAAGCGGCGTTCCCGCTCGGTAGCCCGCCCGCGCCAGATGGCGATGGCGATGGCTAAAGAGCTTACCAACCACAGCCTGCCAGAAATTGGCGATGCGTTTGGTGGCCGCGACCATACTACGGTGCTGCACGCCTGTCGTAAGATTGAACAGTTGCGTGAAGAAAGCCACGATATTAAAGAAGATTTTTCCAATTTAATCAGAACATTATCTTCGTGACGCTATGAAATTTACCGTTGAACGTGAACATTTATTAAAGCCGCT
>JALAGK010000402.1 GCA_022712475.1 Enterobacteriaceae bacterium | reverse complement strand
CTGATAATCCCTGCTATGGCGGAAAAATAGCGTTTGGCCGCCCAGGGCAGGGCAAAACTTGCGGCAATCCAGCTTATAAAAAACAGCACATGCAGGCGGTTGGGGTTTTCTATTGGGGGGCGTTTTATTTGGGGTTGAGAAACACCGGCTTTTTCAGGAGCAGGAGTGGTGTAGGGTGAAATGCCAGATTGTTTTTCCTGAACACGTGGTGGTTCTGACTGATAAATAGGGGCGGTATTATTGCGTGCAGATTCCGGCCGGGAATCGCCAGATTGTTGGGCAGCACGTCTGGCGTCTGATAATGCCCACGCAAGATGCTTACTGGTTGAATGGATTCCATCGTTGATAGCAAGAGCGAGATTTTTTCCAGTAAAAGCGTAGCTAATTGACTGCCTTATTTTTTCAGAAGACAACGTTTCTGGGAGTATATTTTTCAGGTTATTTCCTACTTCGACATGCAGTTTTTTATCTTCCCAGGAAAAAAGCAGCAATATCGCGTTATCTTTGTCCGCCTGATTTAACTCCCAGCGCTGGAAAACACCATAAGCATAATGATCAATATCGATATCACCCGTGGTGGGCACTGCCAGTACCGCTATCGGATATCCGAAGTTGTTTTCATAAACCGAGATACTGGAGAGAATCTTTCTTGTGTCATAGGGGGTGAGTAGTCCAGTGATATCGGTTAGTGGCGGCGTTAAAACGGGAATAGCGCGTTGTTCAAACTGTCCAGAAGTTTTCACCGAATTGGAGTTTGGTGGCGTAGGTGGCGCGTTAGCGAAGGGTTGTGTCGATTGAATGTCTCCGCCTGCTAAACGAATTCCAGTATTGATTCCCTCTACCAGACTCTTTTGTTGAAACCCGTACTGACTGCTACTGCGAGTAGAGCTTGAGAATTGGGCGCCAGATGTTGAGACATATCCTCTTTCGATATGCGCGTGTTTTTCTGACCAGTCGAGCAACAACAGTATGTCGTTATCTTTATCTTCATGTGCCAAATGAAAACTATTGAAAGCGTTGAGAGCATACTTATCAATACGTTCTCCACCTGTTGTTGCCACTACCAGAACCACGAGCTTGCGAGCTTTATTCTTCTTAAATTGTGAGAGGCTACTGATGATGGCATTTCTTTCATGAGAAGTGAGCAGGCCTGTTGTATCCATTAACCACTGCTCGGGATTGGAATCCGTCACAATCTCAGCTTTGCCGCAGAGCGGCCAGAGAACAAGCCAGCATAAGAGCAGCCTCACAAAGGTACTGTGGTTAATTAAAGTCGATATCATAAACATAAAGCGTCTCAACAGGTGCCAATGCAGGATGGTTTTGTCGGGGTGAATAATTCATCGCGCGGGCGAGAAAAAAAGTGGGGAATTTACGCACATGCAGGTTGTAATTTTTGATGGCCTCGATGTGTCTGTCCCGCGCAATATTAATTCGCTGCGTACGGCTTTCAAGCTGGACCAGCAAATTCACAAACCGTTGATCTGCGCTCAGATCGCTATGTTGTACCGATAGTGTCAGTGTCTCATTCAATGCTTGCGATAAATCCCTCTGCGCCTGCTGCCAGCGGGTAATGAAGGAAAGGCTATCGCAAGGTGCAGTCAGCATCAGGCCCGCGTGATACGCGCTGTCTTTCGCACGTTTTAGTGCAGTCAGTGCATGGAGATCGTCGCCGGTGTATTTTTTCACCACGCTGATAAGTTCGGGAATTAAATCAACACGGCGTTGATACTGGTTAATCACCTCATGCCAGGTAATAACGCTTTGTCTGTCATAGTGCTGAACAGAGGTAAAACGACAGCCGCTGAGAATAAAGGCAATAAACAAGGCAAAAAAAACGCGCAGCACAGTCAGTCCTTATATCGGCCCAATTTGTCTGAAAAGGAGAGATGAACGGGAGCATGATACGCGATTTTATTTACACTAAGTTAATCCTTATCAACAAGATAGCGCTGATAATGTAAGCCTGGCGCCGGTTATGTAGATAAGCGTGATTTGATGGACATGACCCCATCCGCCAGATCTGCGATAATGCCTTTTTCACGGCAAACAGGTTTCTTATGCAGTACCCGATTAACGAGATGTTTCAGACGCTTCAGGGTGAAGGCTATTTCACCGGCGTGCCCGCTATTTTCATTCGCTTACAGGGTTGCCCGGTGGGCTGCTCATGGTGTGATACTAAACATACCTGGGACAAACTCGCCGACAGGGAAGTCTCGTTGTTCAGCGTGCTGGCAAAGACCCGCGAAAGCGATAAATGGGGCAATGCTAGCGCCGAGGAGCTGCTGGCGGTGATTGGCCGTCAGGGATATACCGCGCGCCATGTGGTGATTACTGGCGGTGAGCCGTGTATACACGACCTGCGTGCGCTGACTGAACTGCTCGAAAATAACGGTTATAGCTGCCAGATTGAGACCAGTGGCACGCACGAGGTGCGTTGCACTGACGCGACCTGGGTGACGGTTTCACCGAAGGTCAACATGCGCGGCGGTTACGATGTGTTGGACCAGGCCCTGGTCCGGGCTGACGAAATTAAGCATCCGGTTGGGCGTGTGCGTGATATTGAGGCACTGGATACGCTGCTCGCAACGCTTAACGACGATAAAAAACGCATCATTGCGCTCCAGCCGATAAGCCAGAAAGACGACGCAACTCGCCTGTGTATTGAGACCTGCATCGCACGTAACTGGCGGCTTTCTATGCAAACTCACAAGTACCTCAATATTGCCTGATTTGCGATGCCAAATTCCCTGTCAGCGGTGATAGAATCGTCTCAAAATAAAGGGATGACTCTAGACTGGCAGGGATTTCATGAAATACGTTTCGTTACCACATAATCAGAACACCGTTGGCTGGCCGTTGCCGACGAAACCTCCATCGACCTCCTCTCCGCTCACGGGGCAAATTCGTGCTGACTGGGCCGTTATTGGCGCAGGCTACGCGGGGCTGGCATTTGCTCGCGCACTGGCAATGTTGAAGCCGGATTTACACATCGTTGTACTTGATGGCGCCAGCACGGCCTGGGACGGCTCTGCCGGGCGTAACTCGGGCTTTATTATTGGTTTGCCGCACAACATTGGCAGTTCAATGGCAGAGCTTAAAAAAGCGCAGACGTGGCGTAACCTGTTACAGGCGGGTATCGATAGCCTGTGGGAACAGGTGGAAGCCAATGCCATTAGCTGCGACTGGGAAAGTGCCGGTAAGTATCACTGTCAGGTTGCCGAAGGCAACGATGCCGTACTGAAAACCTATCGTGAAAGCCTGGAGCGCATTGAAGAACCTTATGAAGAGCTGGACTGTGAGGCGTTAACACAACGGCTGGGTAGCGGTTTCTGGCATAAAGGCATTTTCACGCCGGGTACTATTCTGGTCAATCCCGCGCGCCTTATTAGCGGGTTGGCGGGCGCACTACCGAAAAACGTCACGCTTTATTATGACACGCCTGCGCTCGCGATGCGCACCGGTAAGGAAACGCAAATTTTTACCCCACAGGGGGAAGTGTTGGCGCAGCAGGTCATGCTGGCGACCAACGCGCTTTCGCCAGAGCTGATGCCGGGTCTGTTTCGTCGCCAGGCGTCCATGGCGACCTTTGCGAGCCTCACACAGCCGCTTACCGTGCAACAGATGGTCAAACTGCCGCGTGAGATGCGCAGCTGGGGGCGGACACCCGTTAATGCGATTGCTGGGGCGACGCTGCGCTTTACGTCAGACAGACGCTTTTTGATTCGCCAGCACGTGATCCCGGCGTTACGCGGCGCCGTCAGCAGCGAGCAAACGCGCCATGCGGCGCGTTTACATCGCAAGTTGTTCAGCCGCATGTATCCGCAGCTTGGGGGGGATGTGACGCTGGCAAAAACCTGGTCAGGCACGATTAGTGTGACGCGCAATGGTGCGCCGCTGTGGGGCAAAGTCGGGCGCAATATTTATACCGCTGCGGGCTGTAACGGTGCGGGCATTTCACGCCAGACGATTGCTGGTGAACTGTTGGCTCACTACGTGATGAAGCAGGATCACCCGCTCGTTGGTGATATGCTGGCTGTGGGGCGCGCCAACGTGCTACCGCCATCACCGCTGCTTAATGCCGCCGTGTCGGTTTCCTTAATGAAGGAACGCTGGGTAGGACGCAAAGAAGCCTGATACAGCAGAAACACAGGGGCAATAATAATGAAAATGCCCCTGACAGGTTGATGTATTTAACGTTATTTTGAACGCAGCAACGCCACGATAAAGGGGGCGGTGATATTTTCAGGATTTGCCAGGGTGTTATGAATATAAATAACGCCCTGGCAATATCTGATTAAAAGGATTTATGGGATTGTGATGGTGTCATTTCACTCAACGCATTTTGGTTCGACTTTTTTCTCTATGTGGAAAAACCGTTATTGTCACCGGCGGAAATACCAGGATTGGACAGGCGTATTCAGTCGCACTGGCAAAAGCAGGCACTACTGTTTTTATACCCAGCCTCAGCGGAGATAATGACGAAACGCAGGCGTTGATTATGCAGCGGGATTTTGCGTTTATGCACATTGATATTTCCAGCGAAGGTGCCCGGGTAAAATAATCAATGCTAGCTGCCAGCGTTTTGGCACGGTTGATATTCTGGTGAATAATATCGGTAACTGTAATAT
>JALAGK010000401.1 GCA_022712475.1 Enterobacteriaceae bacterium | reverse complement strand
TTAGTTAAGAGAGAGTTAGTGTGAAAGCTGACAACCCTTTTGATCTGTTACTTCCACCTGCTATGGCAAAAGTTGCTGAAGAAGCGGGTGTCTATAAGGCGACGAAACAACCGTTGACCACATTTTTCCTGGCGATTACCGCAGGCGTTTTTATCTCTATCGCGTTTGTCTTCTATATCACTGCAACGACAGGTTCAGCCGGTATGCCTTACGGCATGGCGAAACTGATTGGCGGTATCTGCTTCTCTCTCGGTTTGATTTTATGCGTTGTCTGTGGCGCTGACCTGTTTACGTCCACCGTCCTGATTGTTGTCGCAAAAGCCAGTGGTCGCATCAGTTGGGGACAGTTGGCAAAAAATTGGGCCAACGTCTATCTTGGCAACCTGGTAGGCGCACTGCTTTTTGTCCTGCTAATCTGGCTTTCAGGGCAATACATGGTAGCCAATGGCGCCTGGGGCTTAAATGTGCTGCAGACTGCCGACCATAAAGTCCACCACACGTTTGTTGAGGCCGTGAGCCTTGGCATTCTGGCTAACCTGATGGTTTGCCTCGCAGTCTGGATGAGTTATTCCGGACGCAGCCTCACGGATAAGGCGTTAATTATGGTGCTCCCGGTTGCGATGTTTGTCGCCTGCGGGTTTGAGCACAGCATTGCGAATATGTTTATGATCCCGATGGGCATCCTGATTCGCAACTTCGCAACCCCGGAATTCTGGAGCGCTATCGGCTCCTCCCCGGACAATTTTTCACATCTGACCGTGATGAACTTTATCACCGACAACCTGATTCCGGTAACAATCGGCAATATCATCGGTGGGGGTTTACTGGTTGGGTTGACATACTGGGTTATTTATCTGCGCGGCGGCAATAAGCATTAAGTTACCGCTGCCAGTAGATCAGAACTCCACATTAGAAGGTAGGTGTTACATGTCCGAGCTTAATGAAAAATTAGCCACAGCCTGGGACGGTTTTGCTAAAGGCGACTGGCAGAATGAAGTTAACGTACGTGACTTCATCCAGAAAAACTACACCCCGTATGAGGGTGACGAGTCCTTCCTGGCTGGTGCGACCGAAGCAACTACCCGCCTGTGGGACAGCGTTATGGAAGGCGTTAAACTGGAAAACCGCACCCATGCGCCAGTTGACTTCGACACCGCTGTAGCCTCCACCATTACCTCTCACGATGCAGGCTACATTGAAAAAAGCCTGGAAAAAATCGTTGGTCTGCAGACGGAAGCGCCGCTTAAGCGCGCCATCATTCCGTTCGGCGGCATCAAAATGGTTGAAGGTTCCTGCAAAGCGTATGACCGCGAGCTGGACCCGCAGCTGAAAAAAATCTTCACCGATTTCCGTAAAACCCACAACCAGGGTGTATTCGACGTTTACACGCCGGACATCCTGCGCTGCCGTAAATCCGGCGTACTGACCGGTCTGCCGGATGCTTATGGCCGTGGCCGTATCATCGGTGACTACCGTCGCGTTGCGCTGTACGGCATCGACTTCCTGATGAAAGACAAATTCGCGCAGTTCGCCTCTCTGCAGGCTGACATGGAAAACGGTGTAAATCTTGAAGACACCATCCGTCTGCGTGAAGAAATCGCTGAACAGCACCGTGCGCTGGGTCAGATCAAAGAGATGGCAGCGAAATATGGCTTCGATATCTCTGGTCCGGCAACCACCGCTCAGGAAGCTGTACAGTGGACCTACTTCGGCTACCTGGCCGCAGTTAAGTCTCAGAACGGTGCAGCCATGTCCTTCGGTCGCGTATCCAGCTTCCTGGACGTGTACATCGAACGTGACCTGAAAGCCGGTAAAATCACCGAGCAAGACGCACAGGAAATGATTGACCACCTGGTCATGAAACTGCGTATGGTTCGCTTCCTGCGTACTCCGGAATATGATGAGCTGTTCTCCGGCGACCCGATTTGGGCAACCGAATCTGTTGGCGGTATGGGCGTTGATGGCCGTACTCTGGTCCCCAAAAACAGCTTCCGTTTCCTGAACACCCTGTACACCATGGGGCCGTCTCCGGAGCCGAACATCACCATTCTGTGGTCTGAAAAACTGCCGCTGAGCTTCAAGAAATATGCAGCGAAAGTGTCTATCGATACCTCATCTTTGCAGTATGAGAACGATGACCTGATGCGTCCGGACTTCAATAACGACGACTACGCTATCGCATGCTGCGTAAGCCCGATGGTTGTTGGTAAGCAAATGCAGTTCTTCGGCGCGCGTGCAAACCTCGCTAAAACTATGCTGTATGCCATCAACGGCGGCGTGGACGAGAAGCTGAAAATGCAGGTTGGCCCGAAAGAAGCGCCGATCACCGACGAAGTGCTGAACTTCGATACCTTTATGGATCGCATGGATCACTTCATGGACTGGCTGGCCAAGCAGTATGTGACCGCGCTGAATGTGATTCACTACATGCACGACAAGTACAGCTATGAAGCTTCGCTGATGGCGCTGCACGACCGTGACGTTATCCGCACCATGGCTTGTGGCATCGCAGGTCTGTCTGTTGCCGCTGACTCCCTGTCTGCTATCAAATACGCGAAAGTTAAACCGATTCGTGACGAAGATGGTCTGGCTATCGACTTCGAAATCGAAGGCGAATACCCGCAGTTCGGTAACAACGACTCTCGCGTTGACGATATGGCCGTTGACCTGGTTGAACGTTTCATGAAGAAAATTCAGAAACTGAAAACTTACCGCAACGCTATCCCGACGCAGTCTGTTCTGACCATCACCTCTAACGTGGTTTATGGTAAGAAAACCGGTAACACCCCGGATGGCCGTCGCGCTGGCGCACCGTTTGGCCCGGGTGCTAACCCGATGCACGGTCGTGACCAGAAAGGTGCTGTTGCCTCTCTGACCTCTGTTGCTAAACTGCCGTTCGCCTACGCGAAAGATGGTATCTCCTATACCTTCTCTATCGTACCGAACGCGCTGGGTAAAGATGACGAAGTGCGTAAAACCAACCTTGCAGGCCTGATGGATGGTTACTTCCACCATGAAGCCAGCATTGAAGGTGGTCAGCACCTCAACGTTAACGTCATGAACCGCGAAATGCTGCTTGACGCAATGGAGCATCCGGAAAAATATCCGCAGCTGACCATCCGCGTATCTGGCTACGCTGTGCGTTTCAACTCTCTGACTAAAGAACAGCAGCAGGACGTTATTACCCGTACTTTCACTCAGTCCATGTAATTTCCCGGACTGGCTGAAAAGGCGTACAATAAAGGCCCCCTGGTGGGGCCTTTTTAACACCGCCGCCCTGCTCTCATGTAAGGCGCATGAATCAAGTCAACAGCCTGCTTTGCCAGCTATCTATACTTTGGGTAACTGCCAAAACAGACTCGACACAGCGGAACTCAAGCTGTGCATACACAAGCCCAGGATGGGCAATTTCTGGAGATATCACCGCAATGTCAGTTATTGGTCGAATCCACTCCTTCGAATCCTGCGGCACCGTTGACGGGCCAGGCATCCGTTTTATCACATTCTTTCAGGGCTGCCTGATGCGCTGCCTGTACTGCCACAACCGCGATACCTGGGATACCCACGACGGTAAGGAAATCACGGTTGAGGAGCTGATGAACGATGTTGTCACCTATCGCCACTTTATGAACGCCTCCGGCGGCGGTGTGACCGCATCAGGTGGAGAAGCCATGCTGCAGGCCGAGTTTGTGCGTGACTGGTTTCGCGCCTGTAAAAAAGAAGGCATTCATACCTGCCTGGACACCAACGGCTTTGTGCGCCGCTACGATCCGGTGATTGACGAACTGCTGGAGGTCACCGACCTGGTGATGCTGGACCTCAAGCAGATGAACGATGAGGTACATCAGTTGCTGGTGGGTGTATCTAACCATCGTACGCTGGAGTTCGCTCGTTATCTGGCAGGGAAAGGGATTAAAACCTGGATTCGCTATGTTGTCGTGCCAGGCTGGTCAGATGACGACGACTCAGCGCATCGCCTCGGCGAATTTACCCGCGATATGGGCAATGTCGAAAAAATCGAACTACTGCCCTATCACGAGCTGGGTAAACATAAATGGGTGGCGATGGGTGAAGAGTACAAACTTGACGGCGTGAAGCCGCCTTCTAAAGAGACGATGGAGCGGGTAAAAGGCATTCTTGAACAGTACGGACACAAAGTGATGTACTGATACATTGAACTTAGCCATGCATCCAGGGCCGGTAATTTACTGGCCCTTTTTTATTGTCATCACCAGGGGCCTACATCACCGATATCGCCACTTTTACCAACCCACGTACCGTCTCTTCGTCTACACCGTCGCGAATCTGCACCGTCAGGCCAAAAAATATCGTCGTGAAGTATTCTGCCAGCACGCGCACGTTTACGTCCTGCGCAACGTCACCTTCAGCTTGCCCACGCAGCAGGCGCGACTCGAACAGTAACGCCGTACGCCGACGCTCCTCACTCAGCACACGCTGCACATCGGCACTCTCCTGTGGCCCACTCAGTGCCGTCAGCACGACAAAGCAGCCTTTATGGATATGCTCAGCATAAAACTGCTCCACAGTGCGCTCAAACAGCTCTGTAATACCAGATTTGGCATCAGACGCCTGCGTCAACGCAATTTCCCGGTAGCTGCCGTACTTTCGCACATAGAGCTCAACGGCTTCCATAAAAAGCTTTTCTTTGCTGCCGAAGGCGGCATACAGACTGGGAGGTTTAATCCCCATGCTTGCGGTTAACAAAGAGAGCGACGCCCCTTCATAACCATATAACCAGAACACGTCCATTGCTTTATGCAAAGCCGCATCCCTGTCAAAAAAGCGGGGTCTCCCACGGGTGGCCGTTGCTTTAGTCATATCACACCACCTTATGTATCGATTACTACAAAAAAGTTGACACCAAAATACCACATTATGTATCGTTCACTACAGAAAGAATTACCGGATCTTTCCTGCCTAACACAATCCGGTATGACCTGCTTATTCAAAGCAGCCGCTGAGCGGCCCATCCAGTGTATTTGCCCTGTCCGGCAAGCTGGTCACTCGCTCAATTTTATACCCGTTAAAGGTAGATATGATGAAAATGAAGCCTGCACTCCTGAGCGCCCTTATCGCAACAGCCGTAAGCCTGACTGCCACCCATGCCGCACGCGCAGAGTATGACCCGAATCTCAAATCGATTGATACGCCACCGCAGGTCTCCCAGCAGCAGTTTAATCAGGTCAAAGCACAGAAACGCGGTCAATATGCCGTTGCACAAGGGTTGACCAGCAAGTTTGTCGACGTCAACGGTCAACGTCTGCATTATGTTGAAGGCGGCAACAGCGGTACACCAATTATTTTCATCCACGGATTCGGTTCCACCTGGAAAATGTGGGAACCGGTGATGGAGAAATTCAAAGCCAATAATAAGGTCATCGCTATCGACTTACCAGGGCTTGGCCAGTCTGCACCTATCGCCAACGGTGATTACTCGGCAGAAAATGTCTCCCGTATTCTGCTGGCAACCATCAAGAAAGTCGCTGGTGAAGGCCCGATTTACTATGTCAGCCACGATCTGGGGAACTCGGCCTCTTACCCATTGGTTGCCAACAACCAGGGCAGTTATATCAAAAAAGCCGTCTTCATGGACTCACCTATCCCGGATAAAGCCATGTTTACCTATCCCGGCTATACCCCAGAAGGACCGGGCCTTGGCTGGCACTTCGGCTATTTCAGCTTCGGCGATATTGCTGAGAAACAAATTGCCGCTGACCCATCACTGTTCTTCTCTTACTTCATAAAAACCTATGCAGGCAAAAAGGAGATTTTTACGCCTGAATTACTCAGTGAGCTTATCGAACCTTATTCAACTCGTGAGAAGCTGCGTGCGGCATTTGGCTATTACAAATCACACGCCGATTCGGCACTGCAGAACGAAGCGCTGCTTGCAGCGGGCAAAACGTTGCGCATCCCATCAATGGCGCTAACCGGAGCGAAAGGCGTCAACGACGTGTTGGTCAAAGAGATGAAGACACGTTTTGTTGCCGACCCGGCACAGTTCACCGGCATTATTCTGCCGGATACCGGACACTGGATGGTGGAAGAGAATGCAATCGGGGTTACCAACGCATTGTCTTCTTTCCTGTTCAAATAAACATATCGTCATAAACGGACAGAGCCTGCCACCAGGCAGGCTCTGTCCTGTACAACTGGCCAAACCCTTCGTTCCTGTTGACGAGCGCTGAGCAACGTCACGCAGCACGTCCATCAGTCGGGTGCGCAAACCCGAGGTGTGGCGTGCGCATCATGGCGATAACTCGGAGTATTGCTCAGAAGCACGTGATTGATGCTATCCGGTATGAGCAGCCGTCAAACACGGTTGAATCTTGCCACGTTGGTAACACACCGGGCTTCCCTGCCCGTTGAGGTTGATAATATGAAAGCTAAACCTGCATTGCTGTCCACACTCATCGCCACCGCCTTCATGCTAATTGCCACACACAGCGCTCGCGCAGAGTTCGACCCTAATCTGAAATCGATTGATACTCCGCCACAAAATTCTCAGCGGCTGTTTGACCAGATTAAAGCGCAAAAACGCGGCCAGTACGCCGTGGCACAAGGACTGACCAGTAAGTTTACCAACGTTGAAAGTCAACGCCTGCACTATGTCGAAGGGGGTAATAGCGGCACTCCAGTTGTCTTTATTCACGGGTTCGGCTCAACCTGGAAAATGTGGGAGCCGGTAATGGAGAAATTCAAAGCCAATAACAAGGTCATTGCTATTGATTTGCCAGGACTGGGCCAGTCTGCGCCCATTGCTGATGATAATTATTCGGCTGAGAATGTTTCCCGTATTCTACTGGCAGCGATTAAACAAATTGTGGGTAATACACCAATTTATTATGTCAGCCACGATCTCGGGAACTCCGCGTCTTATCCGCTGGTTGCCAATAATCAGGGCAACATTGTCAAAAAAGTCGTCTTTATGGACTCACCGATTCCCGATCGCGCAATGTATACCTACCCTGGATATACACCCAATGGTCCAGGGTTAGGATGGCATTTTGGTTACTTCAGCTTTGGGGATATTGCAGAGAAACAAATTTCCGCCGATCCAGCGCTGTTCTTCTCTTACTTCATTACCACGTACGCAGGCAAGAAAGATAAGTTTACGCCTGAGTTATTGAGTGAACTGACTGAGCCGTTTTCGACGCGTGAAAAAATTCACGCCGCGCTTGGTTACTATCACTCGAAAACACGCTCTATTGCACAGAACGAAGCACTATTGGCCGCTGGGAAAACATTGCATATTCCATCCATGGCACTGACCGGCGCAAAAGGCGTTAACACGGTGTTGGTCAATGAAATGAAAACGCGCTTTGTTGCCGATCCCATGCAATTTACCGGAACTATCCTGCCAGATACCGGCCACTGGATGACTGAAGAGAGCGCACCAGAGGTCATCAACGCCCTGTCTTCATTCCTGTTCAAGCAATAACGCTTACCCACAAAAAAGCCTGTCACCAGGACAGGCTTTTTCTTCCGTTACTGCCATTACGCATGCGCCACCGGGGTCGGATGTTGGCCTGCTTTGCGCAGCAACATCATTAAATAGATGAACGACACGCTGGCAATAGTCACAAATAGCAAATCGTCAGAGTAGTTCTGCATCAGCATAGAGGTTAGTGTCGGGCCAAGCAGACTGCCAATGGTATAACTTAACAGCAGCGCCTGGTTCATCGCCACCAGTTGGTGCTGCCCGACTTTTTCACACGCCCAGGCCATCGCGACCGGGTAAAGTGTAAAACCCGCCGCCCCCAGGATAAACAACGCAGGACCCATCGCCGCGTCGCTCAGCATTGCCAGGGCACCAAGAATCACGACAAATACCTGAACACGCAGTACCAACAGACGCCCGTAGCGATCTGCCAGGCGACCTATTGGCCACTGCCCGACAATACCCGCACTGACCATTACCGCCATCCAGAAGCCGATATGTGCATCACTAATGCCCTGGTGGTTAAGCCACAACGGCATCAGACCGTACAACGAACCGAGCACAATGCCGGAAATCACACAACCGTTAATACCTAACCTGGCCTGGCGCAGCAGCAACATTGCCCACATGTGAGTGGGTTCACTCGTTTCGCTTTGTGCATTAACGATGCGCGTAAACAGCAGCGGCAGCACCGCCGCCAGCACCATTGCCGTCACCCACGGCAGCACATTCATGAGCCCGGTCGGCACTTTACTTATCAAAAGCTGCCCGGCTACCGTGCCGAAGTAATAAATCATCATATACGCCGCAAGCAGGCGACCGCGGTTACGCGAGTTACCGCTGCACATCAGCGCGCTTTCTACCACTACCCAAATCATGGCACAGCCAACACCAGCAATAAAACGCCAGGCAAACCAGCTCCAGAAGCCCTGCATTAACCCGAGGCCCGCACAAGCCACAGCAAAAATAATCGAGGCCAGATAGTAACTACGATTGAAACCCATTTTTTTGATAAGCGTACCCGTGAGCAAGGTACACACAAGGTTGCCTGTGAAATAGGACGAGCTGACCATTCCCACCTGCCAGGTAGGCAAACGGTCATGAGCAAGCCACAGCGGTACCAGCGTGTTCATTACCGCTATAGCCAGGGTCAACAAAAACAGGCCACAGAGCAGAAGAAGCACTGGCCGGGTCCAGACAAACATGAGTTTATAACCGTGAGGATGAGAGGAAATTGTGCGAATCATGCCACTGGCAAAGGCAAAGTCAATCCGACCAATTTAACGGTAAGCACGATTTGCAGCGTATCGATTTGAATTACTTATCCTCATACTTCAACAGCAGGTCAATAAAATGAGTAATAATTTGATATACAGGGTTATTCATGACGATTCACCCACTATCCTCGCACGAAAAATTTCATCGAAAGAGAGACATTTCTCGATGCATAAACCGGGGCTGAAATAAAAAAACGCCCCACGTAAGCGGGGCGTTAATCTGGCATTGCTGGCGTCTAAAAAACGTTTGCGAATGTTATCCGGCGATGGCCATCCCAACAGTCATATGCAGCCCATAGAAAATACCGCGGCCAATGAATTCACCAGCCAGCACCATCAGGAAAGCAACCGACATCACGGCCAGACCCGGCTGCTGGCCTTTAAACTGCGGCACAATCCACAACGCCAGTGCTGCACTCAGTAACACCACACGCAGCGCCACCAGCATGCCATAATCTGGCACCAGCGCGCTTGCCTGAGCAACGGAGCTGGAGATACCCGGCAGTGACGCGCCCTGCAGGGTAACAGCAACCACGCTGAGGACCAGCCCCACCAGCGATACCACCGCCAGCCGATTCAACCCGCGGCCCTTAACGCCGCCTGCACGCAACAGCAGGTAGCCAAGCAGAGGCCCGCCGATAAGCATCGTCAGGAAGAAGCCGACTGGCGTCCAGACCGTGTTCCAGGTCGCAATGGTATCGATGGTGCTGTAAACACGGCTCATTAGCCAGACAAATACCACGCCCAATACCATTGTCGCCACAAGCCATATGCGGCCCAGCACAGCAGGCATACGGTTAATGACTGTCAACAGCCACCAGAAACCACCGACGGCAAAAAATAACGAGCCACCAGCAATTTCATTACTCAAACCGGAGTGACCGATACGATTAAGGGAATTAAACGCACGCAGCGGCGAACCCAGGTGTGCGACTGAGGCCATAAACGCAATGCCCATCAGTACCCACAGCACAATCATGCTGCGCTCCACACTGCGACGCTGTGCATCGCTCAGACCACCTGATAGCAACGCAATACCGACAACTATCAGCGCTCCGGCAACACACTGGCCCAGCACGGTGAAGATAACCAGCGGCCATTCATGCCATCCACTTCCCATCTCACACCTCCTTCGGGTTCGCCAGATAGCCGGTTTTATCCCCGCACGGGCGGCTGTTAGCGTTAGGTTTAATGACAATATTCGGCTTTGTAAAACGTGCTGATGGTAATGGCGCCACTTCACCCAGGGTACCGTGACGCGCACGCAGCTCATCAATCGGCCCAAAGTCCAGCGCGCGCAGCGGGCAGGACTCTACGCAAATCGGCTTCTGGCCGTTACCTACACGCTCGTAACAACCGTCACATTTGGTCATATGCCCCTTCTGCGCATTATACTGCGGCGCGCCATATGGGCAGGCCATGTGACAGTAACGGCAACCGATGCACACGTCTTCATTGACTACGACAAAACCATCTTCACGCTTATGCATGGCACCACTCGGGCACACTTTGGTGCACGCCGGGTCTTCACAATGGTTGCACGAAATAGACAAGTAATAGGCAAACACATTCTGATGCCAGACACCGTTGTCTTCCTGCCAGTCACCGCCCGCGTATTCATAAATACGGCGGAAGCTGACATCCGGCGTTAAGTCTTTGTAATCCTTACAGGCCAGCTCGCAGGTTTTGCAACCAGTGCAGCGGCTGGAATCAATATAAAAACCATACTGAGTTGTCATTTACTCTTCCTCACGCCTTCTCAACCTGGACCAGATTGGAGTGGGATGGATTACCCTTCGCCAGCGGCGACGGGCGCTGCGTGGTCAACACGTTGATACTTCCCGCATGATCCACTCCCTTCGCATCAGGCGCATACCAGGCCCCTTCGCCCAGCGCGACAACGCCCGGGATAATACGCGGCGTGACTTTGGCAGCAATGCGTACTTCGCCACGTCCGTTGAAAATGCGCACCATGTCGCCATTGGCAATACCGCGACGACTGGCATCTAGCGGATTTATCCACATCTCCTGACGACAAGCCGCTTTCAGTACGTCGACGTTGCCGTAGGTTGAGTGCGCGCGTGCTTTATAGTGAAAGCCGGTCATTTGCAGCGGATATTGCGCGCTAAGCGGATCGTCATAGTTCTCAAAGCCTGAACTATGCACCGGTAGCGGATCGATAACATCACCTGCAGCCAACTGCCAGGTCGCGGCTTTTTCGGCCAGCTCTGCAGAGTAGATTTCAATTTTACCCGACGGCGTGGTTAGAGGATTAGCCTGCGGATCTTCGCGGAATGCTTTATAAGCCACGTGATGCCCGTCAGGATCGCGCTGTTTAAAGATCCCTTGCGCGCGGAAGGTATCAAAGTCCGGCAGACCCGGAATTTCTGCCCGCGACAGTTCATAGAGGTGTCGCATCCAGCCTTCCTGCGTACGACCTTCAGTGAACTGCTGCTCCACGCCCATGCGTTTTGCTATCTCACTGGTCATCTCATAGATGGTTTTGCACTCAAAACGCGGCTTAATAACCTGGTCGGCAAAAATCACGTAAGACATGTTGCCGCAAGAGGCA
>JALAGK010000400.1 GCA_022712475.1 Enterobacteriaceae bacterium | reverse complement strand
TTGCTTCTTGTTCAGAAAGAAGTCAGGATGGGGGGCGAGGGGAGGGACTTGAACCCTCACGGCCGGAAGGACACTAACACCTGAAGCTAGCGCGTCTACCAATTCCGCCACCTTCGCATAACCACTAAATAGATGGGGTGGCTAATGGGACTCGAACCCACGACAACTGGAATCACAATCCAGGGCTCTACCAACTGAGCTATAGCCACCACTGTATTTCTTTCTCACGCGGTATAATCTTACCACCGCAGCTCAAGCGCCTGGGTTAAATGGCGCGCCCGACAGGATTCGAACCTGAGACCTCTGCCTCCGGAGGGCAGCGCTCTATCCAGCTGAGCTACGGGCGCGTAGCGCCGTTGCGGAGGGGGATACTACGGACTTCGCGCCCTGCTGTCTAGTGCTTTTTTTCACAAAATGCGCGTTTGGTTATGCTTTGCGCATTCTGCGCTTTAACTGCCCTGTTTTGTTGATTCTACGTGCTTTCCCAGCCCCAGAATCTTATAGGCCACCGTCACCACAGCAAGAAACAGAACGCCCACAATCAGCGACATACGGGTGCTGTCGTTAATACCCATTCCCACCAGCACGCAGAACAAAAACGCCATCGTTAGCCAGTTGGCCCATGGGAACATCAACGAACGGAACGGATGGCTGGCAATCGCTTCTTTATGCGCTTTACGAAACCGCAGCTGGCTAATCAGAATCACAAACCACGGCACCATGCCGGGTAAAACGCTGGCACTATAAACGTACACAAATACGCTTTGTGGGTTCGGGATGATGTAGTTCAGACAGGAACCAATCAGCAAAATCAGAATAGAAACTGCCACACCGGCTACCGGAACGCCGTTTTTCGACACTTTCCCCATTACAGCCGGTAACTGACGGTTTTTTGCCAGCGCGTAAAACATGCGCCCACAGCTGTACATACCGCTGTTACAGCCTGACAGCGCTGCGGTCAGTACCACAAAGTTAATAATACCGGCCGCGGTTGTAATACCAATTTTGGCAAAAGTCAGGACGAACGGGCTGCCGTTGGACCCGATTTCGTTCCATGGGAAGATGGTAACGATAACGAAAATGGCACCTACATAGAAAATAAGGATACGCCACAGCACCTTACCCACCGCACTGCGCAGCGTAACCTGCGGATTTTTAGCCTCGCCGGCGGTAATACCAATCAGCTCCACGCCCTGATATGACGCCACAACAATACACAGCGCCGTCAGAAACCCCTTCCAGCCACCAGCGAAGAAACCGCCATGCTCCATCAGGTTGCTAAAGCCGGTAGGTATACCGCCATTACCCAGACCAAAGAAAATCACGCCCAGACCTACCATAATCATCACAATGATGGTCGTGACCTTAATCATTGCGAACCAGAACTCTATCTCACCGTACAGGCGTACTGCGGCAAGGTTCGCAAGTGCCACCAGCCCGACGGCAATCAGCGCCGGTATCCACTGGACAACATCCGGGAACCAGAACTGTACATACACGCCGATTGCGGTTATCTCTGAGATCCCCACAGCCATCCACATAAACCAGTAAGACCAGGCCGTGAGATAACCAAAGAATGGACTCATGTAGCGATGTGCGTAGACGGCGAATGATCCTGTGACCGGCTCCAGAAACAGCATTTCGCCCATAGAGCGCATAATAAAGAACACAAACAGTCCAGCCACAATGTATGCCAGCAGCACCGATGGACCAGCCCATTTGAGCGTACTGGCAGAGCCCATAAACAAGCCAACGCCAATCGTGCCGCCAAGGGCTATCAATTCGATATGTCGAGCTTCCAGACCACGCTGAAGCTCGGGTTTATTTTTTGCCATAATCCCTCTTAATCTTTTCGCAAAGCCGTTCCGGTTTCACCGGTTATTATTGTGGCCAGAGTTGCAGCCGAGCGTACATCGCAGCGCCAGGCGGCGGCAATGGTTTCGTATTTTGCTGTAAATAGCAACTCAGACGCCCGGAAACCCAGCCGTCTGGTGTGGAATTAACAAGTATCAGAGACGAAGGCGACGAACGCCGCCCTGTAAACTAGAGGCGCCCGGTATAGTGCCAGGCAAGGTAGCGCAGCAGCCGCAGCTGGCGCGTAATACGGCTGGGCTGTGTTAACAACCGGTATAGCCATTCCAGACCGAGATTCTGCCAACCTTTCGGGGCGCGCTTAACGTGACCAGTAAAGACATCATATGTACCGCCAACCCCCATATACAGCGCATGCGGATGCACGCGCTTACAGTCGCGCATCAGAATCTCCTGGCGCGGCGAGCCCATCGCTACGGTCACCAGTTGCGCACCACTGTCACGAATACGCTCGAACAGCGCCTCACGCGCCTGCGCGTCAAAATAACCGTCCTGACTGCCGACAATGTTCACATTCCACTGCGCACGCAGCTTCTGCTCGGTTTGCGCCAGTACTTCCGCACGCCCACCGACCAGGAATACCGGCGTGCCGTTATGACCAGCGCGCGCCATTAAGGCTTCCCATAAGTCTGCGCCCGCCACGCGCGACACCTGTGCCTGCGGATATTTTTTGCGAATTGAGCGCACCACGCTAATGCCGTCAGCGTATTTGAACTCCGAAGCCGCAATCAGCTCGCGTACCTGTGTGTCGTTTTCTGCGGCTAACACTTTCTCAGCATTAATCGCCACCAGCGTGCCTTGCTTCATCATGCCGTCCGCACTCAGATAATCCAGCGCGTGATTCATATCGCGCCAGCCCAGCAGGTTCAGGCCGCGAATGGTATATAC
>JALAGK010000399.1 GCA_022712475.1 Enterobacteriaceae bacterium | reverse complement strand
TAACTATCTTGGCAAGGACCCGAATAGCAATAAAGCTGTTGATTACACGGGGCCGGCAACCGACTTGCTGCTGCAGCTACGCCCGAATGTGCGTTATTTCCATTCGTCCCAGTACATTAACGATCTCGCTAACGGCGATATCTGTGTGGCCATTGGTTGGGCAGGCGACGTCTGGCAGGCATCTAACCGCGCTAAAGAGGCGAAAAACGGTGTGAACGTGTCCTTCTCCATTCCGAAAGAAGGGGCGATGGCCTTCTTTGACGTCTTCGCGATGCCTGCTGATGCCAAAAATAAAGACGAAGCTTACGCGTTTTTGAACTACCTACTACGCCCGGAAGTCATTGCCAGCATCAGCAACCATGTGTTTTACGCCAATGCGAACAAAGAGGCCACAAAGCTTGTGGATGCGCAGGTGCGTGATAATCCAGGCATCTACCCGCCGGCAGACGTGCGCGCCAAAATGTTCACGCTTAAGGTGCAGGACCCGAAACTTGACCGCGTGCGCACTCGCGCATGGACGAAGGTTAAGAGCGGCAAATAATTCTCTTATACAGACAGCGGCCAGGGCAGCACGTTTGCCCTGGCTGTTTTACATTCGTGCGGCAGGTTCTGCGCACAGGTTTTGGCTTTGAGCCGGAGAACACACTGAAGTGAACGACGCAATTCCCCATCCTCAGGCGAAATCCCGCAAGGCGCTGACCCCGCTGCTGGAAATCCGCAACCTGACCAAATCGTTTGACGGCCAGCATGCTGTTGATGATGTCAGCCTGACAATTTATAAAGGCGAGATTTTCGCACTGCTGGGGGCTTCCGGGTGCGGTAAGTCGACGCTATTACGTATGCTGGCGGGATTTGAACAGCCGAGCGCCGGGCAGATCATGCTCGACGGCGTGGATATGGCGCATGTGCCGCCGTATAAGCGACCCATTAATATGATGTTCCAGTCCTACGCATTATTTCCCCATATGACGGTGGAGCAGAACATTGCGTTTGGCCTTAAGCAGGACAAGTTGCCGCGCGCCGAGATAACCCAGCGCGTGGAAGAGATGCTGGGCCTGGTGCACATGCAGGAGTTCGCAAAGCGTAAACCGCACCAACTCTCCGGTGGCCAGCGTCAGCGTGTGGCGCTGGCAAGAAGCCTCGCCAAACGTCCGCGCCTGTTGCTGCTGGACGAACCGATGGGGGCACTGGATAAAAAGCTGCGAGACCGTATGCAGCTTGAGGTGGTGGATATTCTTGAGCGCGTGGGGGTGACCTGTGTGATGGTCACGCACGACCAGGAAGAAGCCATGACGATGGCCGGACGTATTGCCATCATGAACCGCGGTAAGTTTGTGCAAATTGGCGAGCCGGAGGAGATTTACGAGCACCCAACCACGCGTTACAGCGCGGAGTTTATTGGCTCGGTGAATGTGTTTGAAGGGATACTCAAAGCGCGACTTGAAGACGGCCTGGTAATTGATTCACCCCTGTTGACGCATCCGCTTAAAGTCGATGCTGACGCGGCAGTGGTAGACGGTGTGCCGGTCAGCGTGGCGCTGCGCCCGGAAAAAATCATGCTGTGTGACGCTCCGCCGGCTGACGGCTACAACTTTGCCGTGGGCGAAGTTACGCATATTGCCTACCTGGGCGATCTCTCTATTTATCATGTGCGTCTGAAAAGCGGGCTGGTGATCAGCGCGCAGCTTCAGAACGCGCACCGTTACCGTAAAGGCACGCCAACCTGGGGCGACGAAGTGCAGTTGTGCTGGGATGCCGACAGCTGCGTTGTACTGATGGTATAGGGGGCTGACCGTGAGCCAGATTTCTGAACGCGTGACAACGCCGAAGCCAACTCTACTTCAGCGCCTGGGCTTGTCTCAGGGGCGCAGGTTGGTGATTGCCTTCCCGTACCTGTGGCTGATTCTGCTGTTCTTTTTGCCATTCCTAATTGTATTCAAAATCAGCCTGGCGGAAATGGTGCGTGCCATTCCGCCTTACAGTGATTTGGTAAGCTGGGCCGATGGCCAGCTGTCCATTGCTCTGAACCTGGGCAACTTCCTGCAGTTGACTGACGATCCGCTTTATTTTGACGCCTGGCTACAGTCGCTGCAGGTGGCGGGTATCTCCACGCTGTGCTGTTTGCTGCTGGGCTACCCGCTGGCGTGGGCTGTGGCACACAGCAGCGCCAGTACGCGCAATATCCTGCTGTTACTGGTAATTCTGCCGTCCTGGACATCGTTCCTGATTCGCGTCTATGCCTGGATGGGCATCCTTAAAGAGAACGGTGTGCTCAATAATGTGCTGGAGTGGTTGGGTGTGATTGAGCAGCCGCTGGCCATTTTGCACACCAACCTGGCCGTCTATATCGGTATTGTTTATGCCTATCTGCCATTTATGGTGCTGCCAATTTATACCGCGCTTACGCGTATTGACTACTCGCTGGTGGAGGCCGCACAGGACCTCGGGGCCAGGCCACTCAAAACCTTTTTCCAGGTGATTGTGCCGCTTACCAAAGGCGGGATTATTGCAGGCTCAATGCTGGTGTTTATCCCGGCGGTGGGTGAGTTTGTCATACCGGAACTGCTCGGCGGGCCGGACAGTATTATGATTGGCCGCGTGCTGTGGCAGGAGTTCTTTAACAACCGCGACTGGCCGGTGGCCTCGGCGGTGGCCATCACGATGCTGCTTATCCTGATTGTGCCAATTCTCTGGTTCCATAAGCACCAGAACAAAAGCGTGGGAGAACACGGATGAATAATCTGCCTGTAGTACGCTCGCCGTGGCGTATCCTGATTCTGGTGCTGGGATTCACCTTTTTGTATGCACCGATGCTGATGCTGGTGGTGTACTCCTTTAATAGCTCAAAGCTGGTGACGGTGTGGGCTGGCTGGTCCACGCGCTGGTACGGTGAGTTGTTTCGCGATACCGAGATGATGAGCGCGGTAGGCCTGAGTTTGAGCATTGCGGCTTGTGCTGCGACGATGGCGGTGATCCTTGGCACTATCGCTGCGGTCATTATGGTACGCTTTGGTCGCTTTCGCGGCAGCCGTGGCTTTGCCTTTATGCTTACCGCACCGCTGGTGATGCCGGATGTGATTACCGGGTTGTCGCTGTTGCTGCTGTTTGTCGCACTCGGCCATGCGTTTGGCTGGCCTGCTAACCGCGGCATGCTGACTATATGGCTTGCGCACGTTACCTTCTGTATGGCCTACGTGTCGGTGGTAATAAGCGCGCGCCTG
This sequence comes from Enterobacteriaceae bacterium, assembly GCA_022712475.1. Taxonomy (GTDB): domain Bacteria; phylum Pseudomonadota; class Gammaproteobacteria; order Enterobacterales; family Enterobacteriaceae; genus Tenebrionibacter. The sequence continues at coordinate 293 of JALAGK010000399.1, read as the reverse complement.
CGTGAACTGGACCGCTCCATTGAGGAAGCGGCGCTGGATCTGGGGGCGACGCCGCTCAAGGTGTTTTTCACCATTACGCTGCCGATGATTGCGCCAGCGATCGTTTCCGGTTGGCTGCTTGCGTTTACGCTCTCACTTGATGATCTGGTTATTGCGAGCTTTGTTTCCGGACCAGGGGCGACCACGCTGCCAATGCTGGTGTTCTCCAACGTGCGCATGGGGGTGAACCCGGAGATTAACGCGTTGGCGACCTTGATTCTGGCAGTAGTGGGTATAGTAGGCCTGATTGCATT
>JALAGK010000398.1 GCA_022712475.1 Enterobacteriaceae bacterium | reverse complement strand
CCAGCGATGGCGAGAATACTCAGGGACGATGTTTTACGGTTTTGCCCTTCTTGCATGTTGCTTCTCCTTAACACGCACTGTCGGTCCCCATGTGAGGGGGGAAAAATCAGGCCGCTATAAATAACAGAAGCTTTTCCGGATGGCAATTATATTAAATCCTCCCCTTGACAAGCCTGTGAGGAAAAGCGTATTTAGGCCGCCGCTGGCTCAGAAAATATGCATAACACATCGTGTTACAGGCAGACAGGCAGCGGTGAAATAAGCCTGATTTCAGTTGGGTTTAATAGGGCTTTCCAGGCCATAACTTCCACGCCATGTTGTGCCGCTTCATGTAATAATTGTGCGTATTGACTGTCTATATGGCGCGCTGCTGCCACGTTTTCGATAGCCGAATGCAGTACGGCAAATAGCAATACCGCACGTTCTCCGCCGCGAGCGACGCTCATTAATTCGCGTAAATGCTTTTGCCCGCGCGTAGTTACCGCATCGGGAAAGAAGCCGTTATTTTGTTCAGCCAGCGTGACTGATTTCACTTCAATATAGCAGTTAACCCTGTCTTGCGCCTGTAACATAAAATCTATCCGGCTGCGTTCGCTGCCATATTTTACTTCGCTGAGTATTTCCTTATATCCGGTCAGTTGATTAATTAGACCCTTTCCTATTGCTTCTTTAACAACCGTATTTGCCCGTAATGTATTGACACAAATTGTGTCGCCATTTTGTGTCTGCGTCAGTTCCCAGGTATGAGGGTATTTACGCGTAGTGCTGGCAGAGGTGGAATACCACACGGTGTCGCCCGGCGTGGCGCAGCCCGTCATGGCACCGGTATTCGGGCAGTGCAGCGTCAGCGCGAGGCCGTCGGGCGTGACGACGTCGGCAAGAAAGCGCTTATAGCGTTTGATTAGCGTCGCAGGTTGGAGCGCCGGCGTGAATTCCATGTTCTTCCTTTTCTTTAAGATGATTGTCCCAGCGGCCAGCGAGCCAGTGGGCGATAGCGCGTGCGCCCGCGCTCGAATAACGATTCGTAAAGCACGAACTCGTTGACCTGCCATTGCCAGCGAAAGCCAGGCGGTGGCAAACGCACGCTATGGCACGTCTGACGATACAGCGTGATATGCGGGTGAAACGGCTGCGGGATTTGGGCGCAGCCGCTGCGTGCCGCCTGCGAGCGCAACATTGAGGCCAGCTGCAACAGCCCGCGTGGTGTGCTTTTAGGGCCGAGCCACACCACGCGCGAGCGTGGCCAGTGCCCGGCATCATCAAGTGTTAATGTAAACCCCGGCTGCTGGATGCGTTCGGCAAGTGCCGAGAGCGCCTGTTGTTTTTGGGCACTCACTTCGCCAAGAAACGCCAGCGTCATATGCAGGTTTGCCGCCGTGACCGGTCGCCCTGTGTCAGCGGCAAAATGCAGCGCGCGCCAGTCGACGAGCTGCTGCTGGATATTTTCAGGCACGTCAATGGCAAAAAACAGGCGGCGGGTGGCGGGCATGGCGTCTCTCAGTGTGGAAATACGCAGTAGCAGACGTACCAGGTCTGAAAAGCGCGCGTGACATCAATGCGGCTGCGTGTGGTAAACGGAGTCGATGCTACAATGTCGCGGTTTAATTGTTAACCCTGGGGAGCTTTTTGTGTCCACTTTACCCATCGAGGCCGTGCTGCCTGAGTTGCTTGTGGCGCTCGATAGCGCGCCACTGGTGCTGCTTAACGCACCAACCGGTGCGGGCAAATCGACCTGGTTGCCGCTGGCCTTGCTGCGTGCGCGCAATCCTGTAGGGCGCATCATTATGCTGGAGCCACGGAGACTGGCGGCCCGCAGCGTCGCACAACGGCTGGCGGAACAATTGGGTGAGCAGCCTGGTGGGACCGTGGGCTATCGCATGCGCGCTGAGAGTCGTGTTGGGCCAAAGACGCGTATTGAAGTGGTGACCGAAGGTATTCTCACGCGCATGATTCAGCGCGATCCGGAGTTAAACGGCGTGTCGATGGTGTTGCTTGATGAGTTTCACGAGCGTAGTTTGCAGGCGGATCTTGCCCTGGCGCTGTTGATTGAGGTGCAACAGGGCCTGCGTGACGATTTACAGATTATCGTGATGTCGGCAACGCTCGATAATTCGCGCCTCAATGCGTTGCTGCCGGATGCGCCAGTGGTGACATCAGAAGGGCGCAGTTGGCCGGTGGTGCGGCGTTTTCAGGCGCTGGCAACGCACCAGCGTTTTGATGAAGCCGTGGCTATCGCTACGGCGCAACTGATGCGTGAAGAGGCGGGCTCGCTGCTGCTGTTTTTACCGGGCGTGGGAGAAATCCAGCGGGTGCAGGAGCAACTGCGTGAGCGCGTGGCATCCGATGTGGTGCTGTGCCCGCTTTACGGCGCGCTGTCGCTTGAGGAACAGCGACGAGCCATTTTGCCTGCGCCGGACGGCCAGCGTAAAGTGGTGCTGGCGACCAATATCGCCGAAACCAGCCTGACTATTGAAGGTATCCGGCTGGTGGTGGATGCCGCCCAGGAGCGTGTGGCGAAGTTTGACCCGCGCACGGGCCTGACGCGGTTGGTGACGCAGCGCGTTAGCCAGGCGTCAATGATTCAGCGCGCAGGCCGTGCCGGGCGACTGGCGGCGGGCGTGTGCCTGCACCTTACCAGCGCTGAGCAGGCGGAGCGTGCGCCTGCTCAGGCTGAACCGGAAATCCTGCAAAGCGATCTGTCGGGCCTGCTGCTGGAATTGATTCAGTGGGGCTGCCACGACGTCACGCAGATGCACTGGCTGGACGTACCGCCTGCGGCTAACCTTGCTGCGGCGCATAAACTTCTCAGCACGCTGGGCGCGCTCGACGAGGCAGGCCGTCTGACCTCACGCGGGCATCAGATGGCGCGTTTGGGCATGGAACCTCGGTTGGCGGCCATGCTGGCTGCGGCCAAAGGGCGAGATGCTCAGGCTACGGCGGTGCAACTTGCCGCCATTCTCGAAGAGCCGCCGCGTGGGGGGGATGGCGATTTGCGCAGCGCGCTGTCCCGTCGCCAGGAAAACTGGCGAGCACGTGTGCGTCAGCTCAACCAGCGCCTGGAGAGTCAAGGCGGCGAGTGTGATAGCACACTGGCGGCAGGGCTGCTGGCAACGGGCTTTGCTGACCGCATTGCCCGGCGTCGCGGTCAGGAAGGGCGCTATCAGTTGGCAAACGGTATGGGCGCCATGCTTGAGCGTGACGATGCGCTGACGCGCTATGAGTGGCTGATTGCGCCGCTGTTGCTTCAGGGAAGCAGTTCGCCGGATGCGCGCATTCTACAGGCGCTACCGCTTGATATTGACGCACTAGTGGCGAGTCATCCCAGTTTGCTCACACAGAGTGACAGTGTGGAGTGGGATGATGAAAAAGGCACGCTCAAAGCCTGGCGGCGCTGGCGCGTGGGGCAATTGACGCTTAAAAGTCAGCCGCTCAATCAGCCGTCGCAAGAGGAACTCCACCAGGCAATGCTGAACGGCATTCGTGATAAGGGCCTTGGTGTGCTGGAGTGGAGCGAGGCGGCGCAACAGTTGCGCCTGAGGTTAATGTGGGCGGCGCGCTGGTTGCCGGAATATACGTGGCCCGCAGTAGACGATGCCGCACTGCTGGAAACGCTTGAACGCTGGCTGCTTCCCCAGATGGGTGGCGTGCGTTCATTGCAGGCACTTAAGCGTATCGACCTGGCGCAGGCGCTTTACGGCCTACTCGACTGGTCACAGCGTCAACGGTTGGATAGTGAGCTGCCTGGGCATTACACTGTGCCGACTGGCAGCCGTATTGCTATTCGCTACGACGAAGAAAACCCGCCTGCACTGGCGGTGCGGATGCAGGAGATGTTTGGTGAGGCAACGCAGCCTGCTATCGCCGGTGGCCGGGTGCCACTGGTGCTGGAGCTGCTGTCGCCCGCCCGACGCCCGCTGCAAATCACGCGCGATCTTGCCGCCTTCTGGCGCGGTGCATACCGCGACGTGCAAAAAGAAATGAAAGGGCGTTACCCGAAACACGTGTGGCCTGACGACCCGTCAGCCGCCGCACCGACCCGACGCACAAAAAAATATCAGTAGCGCGGGAGGGGATTTTGAGATG
>JALAGK010000397.1 GCA_022712475.1 Enterobacteriaceae bacterium | reverse complement strand
GTGTAGAAAAGGCCCTGTGTTTTAAAGCGAATGTAGGGTTGTCGCACCCAGCCGATATAAATGGCCAGCAATGCGATACAGCCTAATAACCAGGTGGTCAGTACCGGGCCATTGGCGGTAGCGTTGTTGTAGATAAGGATAGCGATGAGGACCGTGAAGATAGTGATATCAGTCGGGTTTCGGCGCAACAGGGCGACCTTGAGCCGGGTTGGACCGCGGCGGCGGTCGAGTAACACATCCTCATAAATGGCCCAGGCAAGAAGCAGGATAATGAATACAACCAAAAGGACTTGCGTTAGCGACATGGGGTTTCCTGATAAAAATGCCGGGGCGCAATGCCCCGGCAAGGGAGTGGGGCTTACAGGCCCAGCAGGCCAACGGCGTAGCCGACAATCCCAATTACAAAGAACCCGCAGATAATCCACAGCGCATTGACCTTCTTACGCAACAGCCACATGCAGGCGAACGTCAGCAGTAGCGGCACCAGCCCGGGCATCAGTTGGTCAAGAATGTTCTGCACCGTGGTGACCTTTTCCGCACCCGTCTGGTCGGTCACCCTTGAAACTACCAGCGGGATATTCACATGGGTCCATTTGTTGACCAGTGCTCCCATAACAAACAAGCCAAGAATGGACGCGCCTTCCGTTAGTTTTTGCAGGAAGCCGCCGCCCATGTCCTTCACGATATCCACTCCTTTACGGTAGCCGTAGGCCACACCGTAATAGCGTGTCAGCAGGCGCACCAGGTTAAACAGCACAAAGAACAATAGCGGGCCGAGCAGGCTACCACTCATGGCAATGCCCGCACCGAGGGCGGCGAACACCGGGCGCACCGTGCCCCAGAATATCGGGTCACCCACACCCGCAAGCGGTCCCATCAGGCCAACTTTAATACCGTTGATGGCCGCATCGTCAATAGGTGCGCCGTTGGCACGCTGCTCTTCCATTGCCAGTGTTACTCCCAGTACCGGGGCGGCTACGTATGGATGCGTGTTGAAAAATTCCAGATGGCGTTTAATGGCCTGGCGGCGGGCATCGTTGTTTTCCGGGTACAGGCGACGAATGACCGGTACCATCGCAAAACAAAAGCCCAGCGCCTGCATGCGCTCAAAGTTCCATGAACCCTGGAACAGGTTTGAGCGCAGAAATACGCCGCGAATATCGCCCTGAGTCAGTTTTTTCTCAGGTGTTGCTTTAGTCATATCCACCATATCGTCCACCTGTTAATCCAGTTCGTTGTCGAGGTCGTTGTGGGCAGCCGCGGGAGCTGCAGCCGCCGAGCGGTTGTATTTCGGGCTGAGTTGGATGTAGAGGATGGCCATGACCGCGCCGATAACGCCCAGTGCCACCAGGTTAAAGTCGGTGAACGCAGCGGTGACGAAGCCGAGATAGAAAAACGGCATCAGGTAGCCTGCGCGCATCATGTTGATGACCATGGCGTAACCGACTACCACAATCATGCCGCCTGCAATATTGAGGCCGTTGGTGACCACTTCCGGGATAGCGTTGAGCATGTTCTGCACTTCACTGGTACCAACGGAAATGGCCACAATGACAGCAGGAATGGCGATACGCATGGCTTGCAGGAACAGCGATGAGACGTGAAGCCAGGACAGGGCAGTGAGGTTGCCTTTTTCGGCTGCACTGTCAGCCGCATGCTGGAAACCTACGGTGATGGTGCGAACAATAATGGTCAGTACCTGACCTGCGGCCGCGAGCGGGATAGCCAGTGCGATACCTGCGCCAATGCTCTGGTGCCCGGCAATAACCAGGATGGTAGAAATGATGGAAGCCAGTGCGGCATCCGGCGCTACCGCAGCACCAATGTTCATCCAGCCAAGGGCGATCATTTCCAGCGTACCGCCGATGATAATGCCGGTTTTCATGTCTCCCAGTACGGCGCCAATGAGCGTACAGGCCACCAGCGGGCGGTGGAACTGGAACTCATCAAGCACTGACTCCATACCTGCAATACAGGCAACGATAAATATCAGCACAATCTGAAGCGTAGTAATCTCCATTGTACTTCTCCTGTTTAATCGGACTACTGTGAAGGCTGAGTAAAAGAATCCGCGCAGCGCGGCTTATTTATTCATTTTGCTAATCAGGTCCATCATTTTCAGGCGCGGATCGCTTGAGACTTTACGCACCTCCAGTTCAATACCGTGCTGGTTGAGCCAGGTGAAGGCATCAATATCCTTTTGATCGACGGAGACGGCGTTATTGACCTGGGTTTTTCCCTGACGATAGGCCATCCCGCCGATATTAACTGTGGTTATCGTCACGCCACCTTCCACCAGTCGCTCCACGTCGGTAGGGTTAGTGAACAGCAGCATCACACGTTCACGCGCATATTTGGGGTTGTTGTAAACGCGAATCATTTTAGCAACATCGACAACGTGTGCGGTGACGCCAGGCGGGGCAACCTGGGTGAGGAGTGTTTTGCGTACCTGGTCGGCGGCCACTTCGTCGCTAACCACAATGATGCGGGTAACGTTAGTTTCTTTGGTCCAGCGCGTGGCGACCTGGCCGTGAATCAGTCGGTCATCAATACGTGCAAGGCCAATGACCATATAATCATCCGGCCCCATCGGCTTAAGTGGGGCGGCGGGTTGTGCGGCGGGGGCTGCTGTTGGGG